>JBFJYX010000240.1:0-5116 GCA_041622415.1 Pontiella sp. | reverse complement strand
TTGGTGGAGGATATCGGGATCGAACCGACGACCTTTTGAATGCCATTCAAACGCTCTCCCAGCTGAGCTAATCCCCCGGAAAAGACGGGCTTTATACGTGTGGAGCAGGGTGGAGTCAATCCGGTTTGTGAAAAATTTATCGGTCGGTGTTGATATAGGTGCTGTATCGGCCGAGCTGGGCCAATCAGGGGTTGAGGCGGTATCGGTTATCCTCGTAGGAAATCTCGACGTAGGTATCGGTGATGGCTTCGATGATGATGCCTTTGTCGAGTTCCTGGCCGACGAGGACGAG
Source organism: Pontiella sp. (assembly GCA_041622415.1). GTDB lineage: Bacteria > Verrucomicrobiota > Kiritimatiellia > Kiritimatiellales > Pontiellaceae > Pontiella. The sequence continues at coordinate 4,824 of JBFJYX010000240.1, read as the reverse complement.
TTCGCCGTTAATAAAGGCCATGTTCTGGTTTTTGGCTTTGCCGAAGCCGTCGACGCGGAAGCGTTTGGCTAGCTCCTCGGGTATGGGGAGGGGTTTGCCGGAGGATGCGGAGAGGCCGTAGGGATCGACCTCGCGTTCTTTAAGGCGGTCGGCCAGGCGTTGATGGAGTTCGTTGAGGACGTGCTGGGGGCCGAGGTATTTTTTACCGTCAAAGCTGTCGGCGAGGATGCGGCCGTTGCGGTCGAGCAGCACGAGCTGGGGAATGCCGCTGCCGGCATACTGCATTTTAATTCGTTTGCGGGCTTCGGAGTGGTAGAGCACGGCGGGCCAGGGCATCTGGGCGGAAAGCATGTAGTTTTTCATTTCTGCGTCGGAATGGTCGGCACTGACAAACAGAACCTGGAAGAGGTTGCCGCCCATATTCTTTTTATAGTAGTCGACGAGCTTGGGGGTGAAGCTGCGGCAGGGCCCGCACCAGTGGCCGGAAAAATAGAGCAGCAGGTAGTCGGTATTGAGCACGTAGCCGGTGTCGACCGCTTCGCCGCGGTGGTCCACCACGGCGTCTTCGAGGGTGAGGTCGAGCGATTTGGCCACTTTGACGCCGCAGCCGCTCATCAGCAGAACGGCACATCCAAAGATTGAAAATGCAAATTTCATAACTATAGTCCTTCTTCCTTCGCATCATAGGAAGCAGGTGGTGTACCATCTCTCGGATTTTATTCATTTGAGGGGGTTGGCGGCTGTGCCGGGGCCGCGCGGTAAAAAGGCGCGATTTTCGCGGTTGTTTGGGGTTGACAGTTCCGGGGCGATTCCGTAGTTTCCGCCCCTTGATTTTTTGGAAAGAACGCCCATTCAAGGGTATTGAGGTTATTTATGGAAGCATATGCAGTAATTGAAACCGGCGGTAAGCAGTACCGCGTGCAGCAGGGCGATGTCCTTGACGTTGAACTGCTTGCGACCGAAGAAGGTGCCAGCGTTGAGTTTGACGCTCTGGCCGTTTCCAACGGTTCCGAGCTCTCGATCGGCACTCCGGTTGTTGACGGTGCGAAAGTGAAAGCATCGGTTGTTGGAAATCTGCGCGGCGAAAAGATTTATTCTTTTAAGAAGAAACGCCGTAAAGGATATCGTCGTAAAATCGGTCACCGTCAGGAACTGACCAAAATTAAAGTGGAAGCAATCAACGCATAATTTTGCGGGAGGTTCGTCATGGCTCATAAAAAAGGACAGGGTTCATCCAGCAACGGACGCGACTCGAATGCACAGCGTCGCGGTATTAAACGTTTCGGTGGAGAAAAGGTAACGGCAGGCACCATTCTGGTTCGTCAGCTCGGCACCCGTTTTCATCCCGGCGTAAACGTTGGTTGCGGTAAGGACTACACACTCTTCGCACTGAAAGACGGTGTTGTTGAATTCAACAAGCGTCAGCGCAAGATTCACATTCGCGAAGAAGTGACGGCTTAATTTTTATTAAGCACGATGGGAAAGGCGGGTTTGAGCCCGCCTTTTTTTTTGGAATATTCCGCCTGCGTTTCAGGCCTGGGGCCGTTGCGCCCCGGCGCTGCGGGAACTTAAGGCTTAACACTTCACCGCATAACACCTAAAACTACTCGTTGCATGAAACACGTTGTATTTAAAGACCGCGTCAAACTCTATGCCCGCGCCGGCAACGGCGGAAACGGCAGCGTATCGTTCCGCCGTGAAAAGGGCATTCCCAAGGGCGGGCCCGACGGCGGCGACGGCGGCCACGGCGGCTCTGTGATTCTCCGGTGCGATGTGAATGAGGATTCGCTGCTGCCGATTTATTACCAGCCGCACGTGAAGGCGAAGAATGCCGGCAGCGGCTCCGGGCAGCAGAAGCACGGGGCCAATTCGGAAGACTGCATTGTCAAGGTGGCGCCGGGCACGGTGGTTACGGATGCGGAGACCGGCGATTTTGTCGGCGAGCTGATCCGGGACGGCGAAGAGCTGGTCATCTGTAAAGGCGGCCACGGCGGCCTGGGCAACGTCCGTTTTAAAAGCTCCACCAACCAGACGCCGCGGCAGTTTTCTGAAGGCACCCTGGGTGAAGAGAAGGTTTTCTGGCTGGAACTCAAGCTCATGGCCGATGTCGGGCTGGTGGGCTATCCCAATGCCGGAAAATCGACCCTGCTCAGCCGACTGACCCACGCGCACCCCAAAATTGCGCCGTATCCCTTTACCACGATCAACCCGATCGTCGGCACGCTGGAATATCCCAATTTCAGCCGTCTCAAGTTTGCCGATATTCCGGGGCTGATTGACGGTGCGCACGAAGGCGTCGGCCTCGGCCACCAGTTCCTGCGTCACATTGAACGCTCGCGCTTCATTATTTTTGTGCTCGATATGGCCGGCACCGATGACCGGAATCCGACGGATGATTTTATGCATCTGAAAGAAGAGCTGCGCCTGCATATGGAAGAGCTCTCCTGCACGCCGTACCTGGTGGTCGCCAATAAAATGGATACCCCCGGTGCCGAGGAAAAGCTGGCCGAATTCAAACAGCGCACCGATGAAAATATCTTCGAGATCTCCGCCGAACTCGGCGAAGGCCTGGAGCCGGTTAAAGACTACCTCTACAAACACTTTTTCGAAACGCAGAAAGTGATGGAGGAAACCGCTGAAATCGAGCAGGAACGCTCGGGTGAGAATCCGGACTAACCTGCTTTGCGGCCATGGGTCCAACCACGGAATACACGAAAGGTTAAAAAGGCGCTCGTTCGCTTTCGTGTATTTAGTGTATTTCGTGGTTGCTGATGAAGACGATTGACCTCAATGCGGATCTCGGGGAGCTGGACGACGGCGCGCTCGACGCCGCGGTCATGCCGTATATTTCCTCCTGCAATATCGCCTGCGGCGCCCACGCCGGAAATCCCGAAACCATGCGACGCACGATCCGGCTCGCGGTTGCGCACGGCGTTGCGATCGGCGCGCACCCCGGATATCCGGACGCAGGAAATTTCGGCCGCGTTTCGATGACCTTCCAGACCCTGGAACTTTGTGAACTGATCAAAGAGCAGATCCTGCTGTTGAAGGAGATGGCCGAAGAGGAGGGGGCCGAAGTTCGGCACGTCAAACTGCACGGCGCGCTCTACAACGATCTCGCGTTTGACTATCCCCGCTCGCTGGCGGTCGCCAAAACGATAGCGGAAATTGATCCTGAGCTGCGCTTTATCGTTTTCTCCAATTCCGAAACCGCCCGTGCGGCCGAGGATGCCGGCCTGGTTGCGATTCATGAAGTGTTTGCCGACCGCGCCTACACCGAAGACGGACGGCTGCGGCCGCGCTCCGAACCCGGCGCGGTGCTGCACGCCGAAGACGACTGCCTGAAGCAGGCCGCCCGGTTCGTCAGCGGCGCCGCCGGACTGCCGGCGGATTCCATCTGCGTGCACGGCGATAATCCGTCGGCCGTTCAGTTTGTTTCCCGGCTCCGTAACTTTTTTGCGCAGCAGAACATTTCGGTTCAGCCTTTTCCCGGACTGGAGTTCCATTGCCATCCGCTGGGGGAGCGTAGTCTGCTCGCCAAACTTCCGCCGCGCATCTGCACATCCACCCACCGCAGGATCCGTGCACTGCAGCTGGCGATGGCGGGGAGCGTCGGCATCACGGAAATGGTCCCTTGTTATGCGGAGCTGAAGATTGATTTTGATCCATCGCGCATTTCCTTTGACGAGCTGCGCGGGCATATCGAATCGCTGGACTTGCGGGCGGCCGAGCTGCCGGCGCCGCGGCGGATTGAAGTGCCGGTGGTTTATGACGGCGAAGATCTGCAGCGGGTGGCAGCGCAGAACGGGCTGACGGAAGCCGACGTGATCCGGCTTCATTGCGAAGCCGCCTATTCGGTCTACATGCTCGGCTTTTCCCCAGGGTTTGCCTATCTCGGCGGGCTGCATCCAAAGCTGGCAACCCCGCGGCTGGAGACGCCGCGCGTTTCGGTGCCGGCCGGGGCGGTGGGCATTGCGGGAAATCAGACCGGGGTTTATCCGGTCGCAAGCCCCGGCGGATGGAATATCATCGGGCGGACGGATCTGAAGCTGTTTGATCCTCATGCGGAGCGACCCTTTTTATTTGAGGCCGGCGATGAGGTGCGGTTTGTTCCGGTGGGCAGGGCTCGATCGCCGAGCGAGCCCAGGACAGCCCGGCGGTCTGTCCCTGCCTCTCAGTATATTAAAGTCATCGAAGCCGGCCTGTATACGACGGTGCAGGATGCCGGGCGGTCGGGCTATCTGCAATATGGCCTGCCGCCGGGAGGGGCGATGGACCGAAAGGCCTTCGAGACCGCCAACGCGGTGCTGGGCAATGATGCCCATGCCGCGGTGCTGGAGTGCACGGGCACCATGCCGGTGCTGGCGTTCAGCGATGCGACCACGGCGGCGGTGGTTTATGCCGACCGTTTCCGGACCCTGGAAATTACGGCGGGGGAAACCATAAAGTTCCAACCCCTGGAAAAAGGTTATCGGGCCTATATTGCCGTCGCAGGCGGATTTGATGTGCCGATGGTGATGGGCAGCCGGGCGACCTATGTGCCGGGACAACTCGGCGGTTTTGAAGGGCGTGTACTGAAGGCCGGGGACATGTTGCCGGTCGGGAACGTAGACGGAGCATCCTGCTCCGTTACCGGTGAAGTGCTGCCGGTCACGAATGTAGACGGAGCATCCTGCTCCGTTGCCGGTGAAGTGCGGCCGGTCGCGAATGTAGACGGAGCATCCTGCTCCGTTACCGGTGAAGTGCAACCGGTCAGGAACGTAGACGGAGCATCCTGCTCCGTTGCCGGTGAAGTGCGGCCGAGGGGGCATAACGGAGCAGGAT
>JBFJYX010000239.1:0-5128 GCA_041622415.1 Pontiella sp. | reverse complement strand
GATTGATATCTATCCGACCGACGAGGCGGAGGGGTGTATGAGAAATCATATGCTTTCAGTCATGACGGTACGTTGAGGCTGCCGCGTGCGGATTTTCTGCGGCTGAAAGTGACGGATTTTAATTTTGAACTGCATTTTATCGATGCCGAGCAGCCGCTCACGATCATCCGCGATTTTCCGGGTTACATTAAAGCGCAGCGCAAGGGTTCGTTTGATGTTCCGGGATCGCCGGATTGGAATGAGTGGGGGCACCTGCCCGCGCTTATGCGGCTTCCGGGGAAAGAGTTTATCGACGAGGACCACGCCAGGGCGGCCTTTGCCCGGCAGGTGATTAAGCATAAAAATTCAGGGGATATGCAGGGGAGTTTTAACTGGGACCGCACACTTGAAATGAAGGATTTTGAGTTCAGCTACAGTGAGCTGGTCTCGATCTGCGCGAAGTACGGACTGCTGGATGCGCTCTATGAAAAGGATGCGGCGGAGGTGAAATACCAGGCCTTGATCCGCAGTTTTGCGCAGGGGGCGGAAACGCCTGAGCGGCAGCTTCAAACCTATGAAGCCGTCAGCAAAGCGCTGCATGCGGCGGGGGCTCCGCCGTCGATGCAGCAGTTGGCTGACCGGCTGAACCGGGAATGGTTCAATGCATACATCAGCCGCCGGGCCCCCATGAATTTTGACGGGGAAAGTTATGCGCAGCCTGAAAAGATGAACAGGCTGCTGGCGATGTATGAAGAGAAAAACGCCGAGTGGCTGCCGTATTCCGACCTGTCGTTTGATTTCGGCATGCAGGTGAAGGCGTCGTTCAGAATGACGGCCTCGCTGCATTATCAACAGGGGCTGCGACTGCAGACCAGCTCCTATGCGGCGCTGCCGGATGAGGAAAAACGGCGTAGGAAGGAAAAGGAAGCGGAACAGCGCCGCCGCCTGCGGGCGAATTATCCGCCGCCGGAGCCGTATACCAGCCCGGAGTATACGGTCATGATTCCCTACCATTTGATGGGCGATAAAGAAGCGGCGGTATGGAATGACGAAGCGCTGCGTCAGAAGATTGTTGAAATCCGTGAGCAGTGGGAAAAGCGGCCGAAACCCGAGGGGTGGAACTGGCAATGGCATGTGGGGGTGGAGTGGATGTTCTCGGAATAAAAACAGGATTTGAATAATGGATATGAATACACAGAAGATGAAGAAGGGCGGCCGTCTGGCCGCAGGTGTACTGGTGCTGCTCTCGGCGGGTTGTACCACGCAAACGGTGAAGCCGTGGAGTGAATGGAGCGAGGGCAGTCGTGAGCAGGTTTCGCTCGTGCCGGTAGCGGATTATCCGGTGGACATTCGAACGCTGGGTATTGAGGAAAGCCGGGAAGCGGCTGCACCTCCAGAACCGGTGCTGATCTCGGAGCTTGCGGTGCAGTGCACCGTGGAAGAGGATGTAACTTTTAAACGGTCGCGCACCCACATAACCAAGAAGCATTATCCTTTGGTGGGGAAACCCAGCACCGGCAATGTCATTGTGTTCTATCTGGATATAGCCGTGAACATGGTCACTTATCCGTTCAGCTGGGATTCATATGAATATAACTCGACCGATTATGACTACGAAAATGAGGAAAAGGTTGAGCGGGAAGCAGAGACCCGCTGGGTCACCGGGAATCAGCTGCCGGAGAACGAACGGCCGTATGTGAACCTGCCGGCCCTGAAAAAATATGCCGCTCAGGACTATAAAAGTATGCGCTGGAATCTGGCCTCGTATGAGCAGACCCTGCTGCAGCTTTCGACGCTGGATGTGGAGATCTGCCGGTCGCTGCCGGATAACCAGGGGTCGGTGGTGGCCTCTAAAACCGTGGGCCTGAAGGGCTACCAGGATGCCGTGGCCGCTTACCGGAATCATCAGGCGCAGCTTGCCGCCGCCGAAGCGGAGCGGAAGGCGGAAAAAAGCAGAAAGATAGCCGGCTGGATCAGTCGTGCCCGGGAGGAGCGGGAGGCCATCGGCCGGTTTGAAGAAAACGGGGACTATCAAAAGGCGCTCGATGCCGTATCGGGCCTGATGCGTTTTCTGGATCAGAACACCGGCTATGATTTTGAAATGGCGGTGTTGATCCGCGAAGAAACCGGAATCACGAAAGCCGGCCTGAAAGCACAGCAGCTGGAGTTTGCCGGTCTGGCCGGAGACCTCGATCTTTTGATGAAGCTCCAGAGCGAATAAGTTTTTCCCGGTTCGGATTAACGCGTTTTTTATCAGTCGATGACCGGGTCGACGGGATAGCCGGAGACATAGATGAAGCCCGTGCGGTTGGTTTCGGGATAGAGATAGGTATTGGTGACGGCGTCGTCGGGTGCCGGGGCCAGGGTGTCGATGAGGGTCCATTCGGTTCCGAGCTCGGGCGTGTACCAGACCTGATATCCGGCATTCGGCAGCGCATGCCATGAAACCGTGAATGCACCTGCGTCCGCCGTCAGTGCCAGATCGATCGGCAGGGTTTCGTCCGCCGAGCGGTAGTCGGTGCCCAGCAGAAATTCCTGGTAGTCATCCAGTCCGTCGTTGTCGGAGTCGTGGTCTTCAAGAATGGCGCGCATGATCCAGCGCTTGTTGCGGGGGTTGATTTCCACATGCGGTTCATTCGTCACGGCATAATGGATTTCATCGAACGGGCTCAGGTCAAGCAGCGTGGCATGGACGGCGAGGTTGGACTCGATATGCTGCAGCGGAATGCCGAGGGCACTGACGGTGGGAATGAAGCAGTGGTTGGTATAGTTGCAGAAATCATCGCCGCTGATCTGGTCCGGGGGAATGTTGGTATAGAGTTGTAAAAAGGTTCCGCGTGTTCCGCCGGGGGCGTTGTCGAGCGGGAGCGGGTGGTAGGTATTCACCGTCGTGGAATCGATGGGAATAATCAAGCGCACTTCGGCCGCGAAAACAACGCCGGACGTCTGCGGGAGGGCATAAACGGCGGACTCAATGTCGGGGTCGAAAATGCCGCCGCTGTCGGTCCAGTTGATCACCTTTTCGCCGGCGGCGAAGGGTTGTTTTGTGCCCAGTCCCGATCCATTGCTGATGGCAATGCCTTTGCATTCCGCGGGATAGCCGATGGCGTTCAGCGCGGCCGCGTAGTCCGCGCGTTCCGGCAGGCTTCCTCCGGCCTGTCCATCGGAATGGTCGTGGTGTGCGATGAGCATCTGCCGCGCGGCGGGGCGGTCGAGGGCATCCAGCAGGTCGGCGGCGGCCTGGTTATAGCTGCCGAAAAACTCGAGGTATTCCTGCACGCCCAGCGGAATGTTGGCGCCTTCATGCGGGGAATCAAAACTGATCCATGCATCGACATCGTGGTCCGGCATATCGGCCAGGGCCATACGCAGGGTCAGGCCGCCGAGGCTTGCGCCGATGGCGGTGAATTTATCGAGCGGGTCCGCGCGGCGGGCCTGGATATAGTTTATGGCTTCGGCGTTGAGGGCGGCGTTGGAGTGGATATTGAGGGTTGAGTCGGAAAAATTGAGCACGATCAAATCCCGGCCGAACGAGAGGATTTCCTCCACGAGGTTTTCCTTGTTGAGCAGCGCATAGAGCTCCGGCCAGTTCATACTGTTATCCAGGTCGAAACCTTCCACCACCAGCACCGGATTATGCAGGAATGCGGTGTTGGTGCCGGCCTTCAGCACAAACAGCTCGCCCGTCGCACTCGAGGGCGGGGCCGCAGTGATCGCAATGGTTTCGGTCGGGACCGGGACCTGCGCCTGGGCGCATGCGGCCAGCAGCCAAAGCGTTCCGATGCGATAAAATGTCTTCATGCGCCGCCCTCCTGATGAGGGACAACCTAGGGCCCGGGCCCGAAGGCGCAAAGCGCAAATAGACGACTTTAAGGGGGCGGATCAGTCGGACGGGCCGTGGCCGCCGTGCGAGCGGCTTTTCGGCCGGGAGCGGGCAACGAGCTTGATGAAGATCGGGGCACCTTCCAGGCCGAAGGCTTCGCGGAACTGGTTCTGCAGATATTTGAGCCAGTTGGAGCGGGCGTTGGCCGGATCGTTCACGAAGACCTTGAAATAGATCGGGTTGGTGCCGGACTGCGTGGCATAGAACACCTTGAGGCGTTTGCCCTTGGCGATCGGCGGCGGATATTTGGCCACGGCCTGCTCGATGACGCGGTTGAGCACGCCGGTGGTGATTTCCGTGCGGGTCATGGCCGCGACGTAGTCGATGGCCTCGACGGAGCGTTTGATGTTGTAGCCGCTCTTAGCGGAAACAAACAGCACCGGGGCAAAGCCCATGAACGGCAGAGCTTCGCGCAGCGCCGGAAGATATTGGGTCTGCGTAATGTCCTGGTCGGCCTCTTCGGCGAGGTCCCATTTATTCACCAGCAGGATGCAGCCCTTTTCGGCCTCGATGATTTTGGCGGCGACTTTTTTATCGCGGCTGGTCGGGCCGGTTTCGGCGTCGAGCACCATGATGACGACGTCGGCCTGTTCGATGGCCTTATCCGTCCGAAGGTTGGAAAACCAGTCGACGGCACTTTTGCTGCGGGTGTCTTTCTGCACGCCGGCGGTGTCGATGAGCTGGTAATGGCGCGCACTTTCGCCCTTGCCGATGGTGAAGGGGATTTCGATGCTGTCGCGCGTGGTGCCCGGAACATCGGAAACAATGACGCGTTCATCTTTGAGCAGGCGGTTGATATAGGAGGATTTGCCGGCATTCGGCCGGCCGACGACCGCCACTTTCAGCGGCGTCTTTTCCGTCGGGTTTTCCTCTTTCGGCAGCTGGGACAGCAGTTCATCCAGCGGGGGGACGGCGATCTGGTGGTGGTGGGGGGAACGGAGAGCATGTCCCGGCTTCCGTACTACCTGGAGCGGGCGCGTACCGGCTATCGACTCGGTCACGGCGAACTCACCGACGGCATGTACCGAGATGGCTTTCACTGTCCCCTCGCCGACCAGCTGATGGGGGCCACGGCGGAGAACCTGGCGGAGGAATTCGGTATCTCTCGGGACGAGCAGGATGCGTATGCCTGCGAGAGTCAGACCCGCTGCCAGCGCGCCAGGGAGTCTGGACTCTTCGCGGAGGAAATCGTTCCGGTCGAAGTCCGGGGTCGGAAGGGCACCACCGTGGTGGAGACGGACGAGCATCCTCGCGACGACGTCACCG
>JBFJYX010000238.1:0-5128 GCA_041622415.1 Pontiella sp. | reverse complement strand
GTGCACAGCTGCTGCGAAGCGTCGTTGTCGTGAAGATGGCCCGCATGGTCTTCCGCATGAACACACGGCAATGCCGAAAACAGCAACGCGAGCACCACCAGAATGTGTTTCACCCAATTCATACCCGTTGAGTTTGACTACATTTCACGCGGTCTGTGCAAGAAAAAACCGCCCTGAGCATCTCAGGACGGTGATCGATTTCGGAAGCGGATCGTTTAGGCTTCGATGACAGAAAAATCATCTTTACCGACGCCGCATTCCGGGCATTCCCAATCATCGGGAATATCCTCGAAGGCGGTGCCGGGTGCGATTCCGCTGTCGGGATCGCCGACTTCCGGATCATAGATCCACCCGCAAACATCACAGATATATTTTTTCATACTTCACACTCCTTGGTTCAAAAAGTCGGTCGAATATCCCCGTCTTTCCGGCGCGTCGCAAGGCGATTCTGATCAGAAATCAGTTAGACCGATGAACAGAGATATTTTTCCTTCGCCGCATGGCACAGCGGACAGGAGCGCGGGGGCTCTTCGCCTTTATGGACGTGGCCGCAAATCGAACAGACCCACTGCTTTTCAGATGTTTGACTCATAACTGATCTCCTGTCTAACGCTGCTGCGCCGAAGCGCCTTATTCCTCTTCCTTCTTAAAAAGGTCTTTCGGAACGTGGCAAAGCGGACAGGTTTCCGGCGGCTCATCGCCTTCGTGCACATGTCCGCACACAGTACATACCCATTTCATATGGAACTCCTTAATCTTTATACTGCTCGGCATATTTGCCTAATTCGCGCCCCGCTTCACGACATTTCTCAAGGAGTTCCGGGGTCGGCACATACTGGGAGCGGATCGGCTCCTGCGTCAGTTCAATCTTCATATCCTTCATGCGCTCTTCCACTTCCGAAGCACCGCCGCGCTTCGACCAGCCGTAGGATCCGAAAGCAAACCCTTTTTTATTGGTCGGGCGCAGGCCGCCGAGGTAGCAGAGCACGCCGGCCATATTGGGCATCAGCGAATTGTTCAGCGTCGAGGACCCGATCGCAATCGCCGCACAGTCGAGCACCTCCGTGGCAATCGTGGTCGAGTGCGTGGCATCGACGGAATAAAAGCGCGCTTCGACTTCAAATTCCTGCACCCCTTCAAGAATGGCTTCCGCCATTTTCCGGGTGGCGCCCCACATGGAGGCATACATCACGATCACCTTCGGCTCCGGCTTGCAGACCACCCACTGCCGATAGGCTTCGAGCACTTCCTTGATATGGCTGCGCCAGATCACGCCGTGGCTCGGGGCAATCATTTCAATATCCAGCTCCGCCGCCTTGGCCAGGGTCTGGGCAATCGGGCGGCCGTACAGCATCACGATGTTGGCATAGTAGGCCTTGGCTTCGTGCATGATCACATCCAGCGGCTCTTCATCATCAAACCGGAAGGCCGTGGCAAAGTGCTGGCCGAAGGCATCCATCGAGAAGAGCAGTTTTTCTTCCGGCACAAAGGTGAACATCGATTCCGGCCAGTGGACCATCGGGGTATTGATGAAGGTCAGGGAGCGTTTCCCCAGCGAAATCGTATCGCCGTCATCCACCACCCGCCAGGTCCACGCCGACGTATCATAATGCTTTTCCAGCGCGTCTTTGCACTTGGCGTTGCAGACCAAAACGGCATTCGCGCAGGCCTTCATCAGGTCCGGCAGTCCCCCGGAGTGGTCCGGCTCGGCATGGTTGCAGACAACATATTTAATGCTCTCCAGCTCCACCCGCGCCGCAATGCGGTTGATCTGGTACTCGGCATAAGGCCCCTTGACGCCGTCGATCACCGCGTTCTGCTCGTCTTCAATCAGATAGGCGTTATACGTGGATCCGCTTTCGGTTTTATAGCCGTGGAAATCGCGCACGGTCCAGTCGATATACCCTACCCAGTTAATGCCTTCACGTAATTCCGTATTCATGATCTACCCCACTTGGATTCCTGCGCCAGCTGCGCAATCGTTGTGTTTTCAAAATAATCCCGCACCTGCTGCGCAAGCCCCGGCAGCAGGTCCCCCATCACGCAATCGTTGCGTGGACATTCATCTTTACCGAACAGGCACGGCTTGCAAAGCATGGAACCTTCCATCACTTCATAAATTTCCAGCAGCGTGATCTCCCCCGCATCCTTCGCGAGCGAAACCCCGCCCGCCGGACCGCGGCTCGATTTAATGTAGCCCTCGCGCGTCAGCTTCTGGTGCACCTTCGCCAGATGGTGCCGCGACGCCCCGAACACCTCCGCAATGTTGGCCGTCGTCGACATCCCGTCATTCTGCAGCGCCAGGTGCACCAACGAATGCATCGCCAGTGCCGTCGCATCTGAAATTTTAACTATATCCGCCATAATTTTTTCCTAAATATGCAGTGGCGTACCTGTTTACCCAATCACCCCCCAATGATCCATTTAGACTTCATCTAAATATGCAAAGCGCCCGCGCCGCCGTTGCCTTCATCCCCCCGGCTGGTACGCTCGCAACACATCCCGAAGCGTTGCGCCCATCCGCGTAACCGCTTGCTGCATCCGCGCATACTGCGCAAAGGAAGGCCCGACTATGAAACGCATACTGACCGTCATCGCCATAACCGCCGCCCTCCTCGCCCGGGCCGAGCCGGACCTGGAACAGCGCGTCGCCCAGCTCGAAAAAGAAGTCGCCGAACTCAAAGCCGCACTCGCTCCCGTAATCGAAGAGGCCAGGGCTGAACACATCGCGGACGGACAGCGCAATGCCGCCCGGGCACGCATGCGCAAAGATGCGGAAATCTATTCCCGCGATGAACTCAAAGAGATTGAGAGCCTCTATCAGGTCGCCAATAAACAATGGAAAAGCGCCGAAGGCAAAGAGAGCCTGAAAAAACTCATCAGCAAATATGACCGGGCCAACCGCACCGGCTGCGCCCTGCTGTACCTCGGGCAGATGAGCCGGGGCGAAGAGCGGGAACGCTACCTGCAACAGGCCATCCGGGATTTCAGCGACTGCTACTACGGAGATGGCGTACAGGTCGGAGCCTACGCCCGCTACTGCCTCGCCTATCACTTCAAAGAATCCGGCGAGCCCGAAAAAGCCGCCGCCCTTTTTAACGCCATCGGCGAGCACTATCCCGATGCCATCAACCACCAGGGCAAACCGCTCTCCACCCTGATCGAACAATAACCCGCCGGCCGAGCCACCGCCAATCGAGGACCGGCACGCAATAAGCAATACGTAATACGCAGTAAGCAATACGCAGTACGCAGTAACCAATCCCGATCAGCCACATAAAAAAACCCGGCCACATGGACCGGGTTTTAAAGGTAGGGCGCGGTATCCCTACCGCGCCGCGCTCGACTGAAAACAGCCGTCGCTGCCTTACGCCTTCAGCGCTTCGGCAATGGCGTCGCAGACATAGTCGATGTTTTTCGTGGTCAGGCCGGCCACGTTGATGCGGCCGCCTTTCACAATATAGATCGCCTTGTTGACCTTCAGCCATTCCACGATTTCGTCGGACAGTCCGCTGAACGAGAACATACCGCGCTGTTCCTTGATATAGGAGAAATCCTGGTCCACGCCGCGGGCGGCCAGGCCGTCCACGAGTTTCACGCGCATTTCCTTAATGCGCTCGCGCATGCCGGCCACTTCGCCGATCCACTGGTCGTAGAGTGCGTCGTCTTCCAGCACCGTCACCGCCGCAAGGCCGCCGTGGGCCGGCGGGTTGGAATAGTTCACCCGCACCACCAGTTTGGCATGGCTCAGGGCAACCGCCGTCTCTTCAGCCGACGGAGTAACCACCGTGAAAGCACCGGTCCGCTCGTTGTAGAGACCGAAGTTTTTGGAGAACGAACTCGCCACCACAAAATCGATGCCGGCCGCCGCAAATTTTTCCACAGCCGCGCGGTCTTCTTCGATGCTGTCGCCGAAGCCCTGATAGGCAAAGTCGAGGAACGGCGTCCAGCCCTTGGCTTTCGCAATTTCAACCACCCGGTCCCACTGCTCACCGATCAGGTCGACGCCCGTCGGGTTATGGCAACAGACGTGCATCAGCACCACGTCGCCGGCCGGCACCTTTTCCAGGGCCGCGATCAGCTCATCATATTTCACACCCTTGGTGGCCGGATCGTAATACGGATAGTCCGCAATCTCGTAACCGGCGGCGGCGAAGATGCCTTTATGGTTGGCCCAGGTCGGCGTGCTGACCCAGATTTTCGCGTTCGGGTTGAATTTTTTCAGCAGGTCCGCGCCGACGCGCAGGCCGCCGGTGCCGCCGGGCGTATGCATGGTCGCTGCACGCCTGGAGCGGATGACTTCGCTGTCAGCTCCAAACAGCAGTTTCTGCACCGCGGCACCATAGGCCGGGCTTCCCGGAATCGGAAGATAGCCCTTCGTGGTTTCGGTTTCAGCCAGCTTCTTTTCGGCGGTTTTAATGCTGCCGAGGATCGGTGTGGTTCCGTTATCGTCCTTGAAAACGCCGACGCCCAGATTCACCTTGTTCGGGTTGTCATCGCTCTTGAACGCTTCAGTCAGGCCGAGAATCGCATCAGCCGGCGCGGCATCGATGTCTTTCCACATAGTTCTCTCTCCGTATTGTGGTTAAGATCGCGCAACGCGTGAGCGGTGATCACATCACGGCTCACGCTTCACGCATCACGCATAGTATTCGTTGTACCAGCGCGTAATCGTGTCATCGGCCACTTTCAGGATGCCGATCTCGCGCTGGGCATTTTCCGGGGAATCGGATGCGTGCGCGGCATTGACCATAATGTCGGTGCCGAATTCTTTACGAACCGAACCCGGCTCTGCTTTGCTCGGATCCGTCGGGCCGAGGATACCGCGGATTTTTTCGATGGCGTTGTCGCCGGCATAGACCAGCACCATACTGCGGGCCACGCCCTCTGCCATGGTGGAATTCGGGTCCACATCCGGAGCCCACAGGCCGGTCATGTACTGCATGATGCTGTAAAACTGGTTGTCGCCGTAAGCCGGACCGAGCGTAGCTTCGAGCGCTTCGCGGACGTCTGCCGGCATTTCAAAATCGAATTCGTTCTTCAGCACGTCGCAAGCTTTATCCACAGCGCGGCCGCCGAGCTTTTCGCGAAGCACCTGCTGCACCGGGCCGTAGAATTCCTGGGCCTG
>JBFJYX010000237.1:0-5178 GCA_041622415.1 Pontiella sp. | reverse complement strand
GGCCATAAAGCCTCCGGCGGAAAAGTGGAATTGCTCCTCCTGGAACAGGTCGAGGACGAGGCGCCGGCCGGGCCCGATTCTTCCGAAACCTGGAAAGTCCTCATGAAAACCTCCCGCCGCCCCAAGGTCGGCGATACCCTCACCCTCTGCTCCGGCAAAGCCTTCGCCACCATGCTCTACGACGGCGAACAGGGCGAAGCCGTTCTCCGCATCGAATCCGACCGCCCGCTCATGGAAATCCTCGACGAAGAAGGCGTGCCGCCCCTGCCGCCCTACATCGCCCGCAAAGAACAGACCGCCGAGCAGATCGCCGAAGACAAAAACCGATATCAAACCGTCTTCGCCAAAAATCCCGGCTCCGCCGCCGCGCCGACCGCCGGGCTGCACTTTACCCCGGAACTTTTCCAATCATTGGAAAAACAGGGCGTCGCCAAAGCCGAGCTCACCCTGCACGTCGGCCTCGGTACCTTCCGGCCCGTCTCCGCCGAAATCATCACCGACCACGAAATGCACCACGAACGCTACTCGGTTTCCGATGCAGCGGCCGATAAAATTTCCAATGCCCGGGCAACCGGCGGCCGCGTCGTCGCCGTCGGCTCCACCTCCGTCCGGACGCTGGAAAGCCTTCCAATGATTGGAAGTGCCGAAGGCTCCACCAATATTTTCATCTACCCGCCCTACGACTTCAAACACGTCGACGCCATCCTCACCAACTTCCACCTGCCCAAATCGACGCTGCTCATGATGATGTCCGCCTTCGCCGGCCGCGACCTCATGCTCAAAGCCTACGAAACCGCCGTGCAGTGCAACTACCGATTCTTCAGCTATGGCGACTGCATGCTCATCCTTTAAAGAAAAGTTTGTAGTTCCGCCTTTAGGCGGCTTAACATTCCGCTATGGAAAAACCTGAGGCCATTCATGAAGAGGCGGTAGCCTATGGAATCGACATTTCGCTGATTCGATCCAATCTGCGCCTCACCCCCACTGAACGCCTGCGCCGCCACGACAAAGCCCTGAACACCATGAAAAAACTCCGCGACGCGATGGAAAAGAAACGTGGTTGACCTGACGGACATCATTGAGCGCCTTGCCGAGTATTCGGTGGATTTCGTGTTCGAAGTCATTCAACAGCAAAGCAAACAACGCTAGTTTTTCGTAATGGCGACTGCATGCTGATTCTTTAGTTCATTTGCATGAACGGCCATGGTTCGAAATCGGTTTCCACCGGCTGGCCGTTGATCGAGGTGATGACCCATTGATCGGGTTGCGCATGAATGTTGAAGCCGACTTCTGACAGGCCGTCGGGTGCGAGTGGTTCCGGCCATTGGAAACGCGCGGCGGTTTCGGGATCGGGGTTTTCCGATTTGAGCAGCGCAGCAATATCTTCCGGCGGCAGCGGGCAGTCCGGCATAACCAGCAGCAGCGCCGTTTCCAATCCCTGGAAAAAGGCCACGGTGAGGTCCGCATCAACATGAAGCGCATTCCAGCCGGGCCGGACGTCGAAGCCCAATTTTTGCGGAATATGAAGGGTTCCTTCCGCGACGGCGAATCTGCGGTGCACCCCGCTCGAGTTCCATTGTTTCCAATCATTGGAACCGCGGATGTGGATACAGTCGGCCAGCGTTTCCGCATCGTCATCCAGCAGCAGCGCGATCGGGCGTGCGATGACTTTGGACCGGATGCCCTGAAAGGCGCCGCCGGCACTGAGCAGCCAGCCCGGTCCTCCGGAATAGATCTCCGCGCCGCCCTTCTGTTCGTGCGCAAAAACGGCCAGATGTTCGTCGTCGGCCGGACCGGCAAAGCGCCGAAACGATTCCACGGGTAGGCGATAATCATGAAACGCTGAGGCCATGACGAGAAAATCTATTTTTTCCACCACTGCGCCCAGCTGATACGCAACGAAGGGCGCCAGGCGGTTTAAACGCAGGCTGTCGCTTTCCGCATATTTAAACTGGCGCCGGAAGGGGGCGCACTGTTTCAGGTTCAGGCTGCCGCAGGCATAGCGGAGCATGACGTTATCGATCACGGATGCCGCAAGCGTGCGGACGGTTTCGGATTCGGCATACTCCGCCAGGTTGAGCAGCGGCAGGATGGTGTAGACGACGTACGGCGTGGAATTATATTCGTACACCCCTTTCAGGCGCATGTGATTCAGGTATCCGGTCAGCCAATCCTGCAGCCCGTTTTGTTCGTTGTCCAGCGCGGCCGGAACCTCGCCGCGGGACTTCAGCCACTGGTTTTTCAGATACCGCGATCCCTCGCGCATCAGCAGATGGTTTTCCGTCTCGAACACCATCTTTCCGGTCCTTGGAACAAACCGGTTTAACCGGCCCTCTTCGGTCAGCAGCACATTCAACAGGTAATCGCGCGTTTCCGGATACAGCACAGCCGCGTCGTCCCCGAACTCGTAAAGCATCGCCGTCAGCCAGATCAGGGCAAAATCATAGTCGCCCGTCCTATGCCCCGCCCACGAAGAACCGGCCCGGCCCCAGACCGTCAGCTCCCGAATCAGCTGATTGCACTCGTCAATATTCTGACCGCGCAGCAGGCGCGCGAGAATAATCTGGCTCAGCCGGACGCCCCCGTGCCGCTCATCCCGCGCTAATCCGGCGGTTTCGCGATCAGCAAAACCGCGGAGCGCCGCGTCCACGGCCGCGGCAGACACGGCATTGGTCCGCGCCGGCTCATCCGGCAGGGTCGATGACGCAAGCGGAATCCCGCGGGGCACGGAATTCGGCACAAAAACATACGGCGCACCCAGGCGGAGCGCCGAAACCACCAGGCCCGCAACAAGCACGGGCAGCAGATATCGTTTGATAACCTTCACGCGCACCAGTGTAGACGATCGCATCCCGTCTTTTCAACTGCCGCGACAGACACCCTTCATCACCTGCATGGATTGACGACCGCGCATCCACCACCTACTCTCTCCGCATGATTTTCACACCCGCCATAGTCCCCGAAGTTCCAATGATTGGAACCGCTGACATCCTGCTCTTTAATGCCGACGGGCAGGTTGGGCTTAACGAAGACCTTTCGGTTCCCGAACGCGTTCCGGCCCGGCATGCGGTCTATCTGGGCACCCTCAATGAGCGGCCCTGCTTCGTTGAGCGGGCCGCTGATGAAACCGAAAGTGTCCAGTGGTTGGAAATCCGCGACCTCTTTTCCCAGGTTCCGGACGAGCTCTATGCGTTGATCGGCTATGCCTCGCAGATTCTCATCTGGCGCGAAAACCACCGGTTCTGCTCGCGCTGCGGCGCCAAAGCCGTACCCTCGGAAACCGAACGCGCCATGGTCTGCCCGGAATGCCGGCTCAGAAATTATCCGCGCATTTCGCCCAGCATGATCGTTGCCGTCACCCGCGGCGACGAGTTGCTGATGGCCCGCGGCCACCATTTCCCGGAAGGGCTCTACAGCGTCCTCGCCGGATTCGTCGAACCCGGCGAAACCCTCGAGCAATGTGTCGAACGCGAAGTGATGGAAGAGACGGGCATCGAGGTGGAAAACATTCAATACCACTCCAGCCAGCCCTGGCCCTTCCCCCACTCGCTGATGGTCGGCTTTACGGCCGACTATGCCGGCGGCGAACTCAACATCGACCCCACGGAAATCGAAGACGCCGGCTGGTACACGGCCGACCGCCTGCCGGATAGAATCCCCTCGGAATCGACCATCGCCCGCGCATTGATCAATGACTATCTGAACCGCATCGGAGCAGCAAAATGAAATACCCTACCGTACTCAGCATCGCCGGAAGCGATTCCGGCGGGGGTGCCGGCATCCAGGCCGACATCAAAGCCATCTCAGCCTGCGGCGCCTATGCCGCCACCGCCATCACCGCCATCACCGTCCAGAACACCGTCGGCGTAACCAACGTCCACCCCGTTCCCCCGCAGATTCTCGAAGAGCAGATCGAGGCGGTGCTGAGCGATATCGGCGCGGACGCCGTCAAAATCGGTATGCTGCATTCGGCGGACATCATCGACGTCGTCTGTCGCGCGCTGGATCGGTACACCATCAAAAACGTGGTACTCGACCCGGTCATCACCGCAACCTCCGGCGACATCCTGCTGCAGAACGAAGCCCTCGCCGCGCTGCGCGAACAGCTGATTCCGAAAGCGCGCGTCATTACCCCCAATATTCCCGAAGCCGAAATCCTGCTCGACGAACCGATCACCGCCGAGGATGACCTCCCGCGCTGTGCCGAAAAGCTGGCGGACCGTTACCGCGTGTCCGTCCTGCTGAAAGCCGGCCATCTCGACGGCGATGTGCTGACCGATGTGCTGTATGACTTCGAAAAAAAAGAAACCCTGCTGCTTCAGTCGAAACGTATCCGCACCCGGAACACCCACGGCACGGGATGCACCCTCTCTTCATCGCTGGCCGCTTTCCTCGCCCGCGGCTTCGACCTGCAGGCATCCACCCGGCGGGCCAAGGCCTACATCAGCCACGCCATCGCCGGCGGCGCGGACTACGAAATCGGCGCCGGCCACGGCCCCGTGCACCACTTCCACGGAATGCCCCCCGCCGGCGAATAAAACGCGCCGCAAATGTAGCCGAGGTCTCCGACCTCGCAAGCGGGCGATAAAACTTCCAACCCTTGGAAAAATAAAACCCGTGAAAGTAGAGTAAGCGTCCCGCTTGCTCATCGCACAGAAGACAAAGACCGCAAAATTCCGTAAACTGCTGCAGCCACTGTAGCCGAGGTCCCCGACCCCGTAGGCGGGCTCAAGGAACCCGCCCTACACCTTCCAATCCTCGGACAGATCAAACCCGTGAAAAACCGCAACATTCCGCAAACCGCAGCCGCCACTGTAGCCGAGGTCCGCGACCTCGCAAGCGGGCTCAAGGAACCCGCCCTGCACCTTCCAATCCTCGGACAGATCAAACCCGTGAAAGTAGATTAAGCGTCCCGCTTGCTCATCACACAGAAGATAAAAACCGCAAAATTCCGCAAACCGCAGCCGCCACTGTAGCCGAGGTCCCCGACCCCGTAGGCGGGCTCAAGGAACCCGCCCTACACCTTCCAATCCTCGGACAGACCAAACCCGTGAAAGTAGAGTAAGCGTCCCGCTTGCTCATCGCACAGAAGACAAAGACCGCAACATTCCGCAAACTGCTGCAGCCACTGTAGCCGCGGTCCGCGACCTCGCAAGCGGGGTCGGCAAAGGGGTCGGG
>JBFJYX010000236.1:0-5188 GCA_041622415.1 Pontiella sp. | reverse complement strand
GTTCGCGGAATCCGAATGGAATGAATCACCATCTCAACATATTCGGCCTCATCGCCCACAGGTTTTCCGGCAAAGTAGTCGAAAACCGTGGACAAGGTCACGCGGTCGCCGCCGACCCCCAGAGAGAGTGCGGCGGCGATTGCCAAACCCAGAATAACGTAGAGATATTTCATTCAAATTCTATTCAACGCAAAGAGCGCCAAGCTGTAAAAGGTACGCAAAGCTTTGCGAACCTCAGTGCTCTTTGCGACTCTGCGTTGATTCGCTTCCTGATTTCAGTGCCTGATAAACCTCTTCAACAATACCGCGGGCCGCCAGCGGGCCGCCGGCCGAGGTCCACATGGAACCGTCGACCACAATCACACGATCGTTCTTAACCGCATTCAGCTGGGCAAACGCCGGATTTTCGAGTGCGGCATCGAGAGCCTTCTGCGCTTCGCCTTCGCCGTTAAGTGTGCCGAGGAAGATCCAGTCGGCATCGATGACCGACAGCATCTCAAAACTCATGGTCTTCGAATGGGCATAGCCGGGATCGGTCTGCGCGGCGGGAACGGCCATGCCGATATCGGCCAGCACCTTGCGGGCAAAACTGTCCGCATACATATAGACCGGCCCCTTCGGATTCCAGCGCACAATACTGGCGCTCTGAGCGGCCTTTTCGCCCAGCTCCCGTCGGACTTCGGCCACCCGCCGGTCGTAGTCGGCCAGAAAAGCTTCAGCCTCGGCCTGCAGGTTGAGGGCTTCGCCGACCCCCTGGATGGCGGCCCGCCAGCTGTCGGTTGCGGCATAGGTCTGCACCACCGGTGCAATCCGCCGAAGCTTGTTCACGATATCGGCATCCTGCCAGCCGCCGCAGAGAATCAGATCCGGCCGGGCACCGATCACGCGGTCGAACGACGGGCGGTATAAAGCCCCCATCAGCTCCACCCCGTCGCACTGCTCTTTGAGGTAATGCGGAAATGTCTGCTGGCCCCGGCCGGCCGGCGCACCGTACGGCTTAACCCCCAGACCGAGCATGGCACCCAGATCCGCCTCGCTCATCGCCAGAACACGCTGCGGCCGGGCGGGAATGACCACCTCATGCCCCAGCGCATCAACGATGGTGCGGGTTTCCACCCCCGCCGGAACGACCGCAGCCGGCGCCGGTTTGCAGCCCGGCAGGACAACGCCAAAAGCCGCGGCAACTGCCGCGGCCATGGCCAACATGGATTGGCGTGTAATGTTCATCCTAGAACCTGTAGCTCGCGGCAATGCGGAAATCGCGCCCCGGCTCAGGCAGACCGACGGTGGCATCGAGACTTGAATTATATCCGTAGGTCGTGTGCTCATAGTAAAACTTGTCGAACACATTTTTCACCGTGAAGGTCAGCGTCAGCGCATCGTGGCTCGGCGGGGTCCAGCTCAGGTATACGTCGTGCACGCCGAAGCCGGCCTTGTCCGGACGCACCCCGGTGCCCGGCTGCGGCAGATCCTCGAGCCGCTCCACAAAGCGGCCGTTCCAGCCCACCGTGATGCCCTGCGAAGGGAAGAGATATTCCAGACTCGTAATCCAGGTCCGGCCGCTGGCAGCCCCCAGGCCGATGTTGTCCTCGTTGACCAGCATCTCTCCATTCATTTCCGGGAACGCTTCATTCACGCCGATCGAGGCGACCAGCATATCCCAGTGGTACCCCACCGAAGCGGAATAGCCCGGAATCTCCACATCCCCCACATTGGTGCGGTCCAGCGTTCCGATGTAGTCGCGGATCTCCTGATAGAACCCCTCAACGTTCGCACTGAACCCGCCCGTGCGGAAATTCATCCCCAGCTCATAGTTATAGGCCACCTCCGGATCCGCATCGGGATCCGTGACGTGCGACGGATGGCTGAGAAAGAGCGCCTCCGGCGCCAGCATGCCCCGAACAGCCCGGGCGGCGTTTGCATAGAGATCAACCGTTTGAACCGGCGAGAACGTGAGCCCGACATTCGGGCTGAAGCCGTTCATGTCGACCTCAACATCCTGATGATCCTCATACTCATACTGGTCCCAGCGCAGACCGCCGCTGATCAGAAACATGGAATTCAGCCGCCAGTTATCCTGCACATAGGCCCCGTATACCCGGCTGTTCGCCTCGGCGTCGGCCCAGTCGGCAAACATGGCCCCGAAGGCATTGGTTCCGGTCGTACGGTTATCAAAGGTCACCTCATCATGACGGTAGTCCACGCCGTAGGTCAGGCCATGCTCTCCGGCGAGTTCAAACTCCGACGTATTACGCAGATCCGCGCCGTAGTTAATGCCGCCCAGGTCGTAATCAAAATCCATGTCATAGGTAAACGGAGGTCCGGTCACATAGGGTTCAGCGCTTTTCTGCGACGACTCGATATCCGTCGTATAGAGTTTTAACTCAAGGTTGACCGCGTCGGACGACAGCGAATCGAAACCATAATTAAACGCCGCGGTCTGGCGGGTCATCTCCTGATCCACCACCGGGTTGGGCAGTACGGGATGCGTGATGTCGCCCTGGAAGTTTGCGCGGATGCGGCGCGGACCTTCGTCCTGATACCAGTCATAGGAGGCCGTATAGGAATGTTCATCGCCCAGCCGGCCGTCCGCCGAAAGATAGATGCGGTCCGCCGTCACATCGGTGTTTTCAACCTCGCCGTAATCCCCGCCGGCCTCGTAGGCACCGATGTCGTAACGGGTGTAGAGCGCCATGAGGTTAAGCGCCTCATTGACCGAACCGTAGACCGCCGCATCGGCCTTATAGCCTTCTCCGTTGGAATAGTAGCCGCCTTTGGTAAATGCGCCCAGCGCCTGCCCCGGCTCGAGCATATCCGACGCGTTTTTATATTCGAACTGAACAGAACCGCCCAGGGCGCCGGGACCATACGTCGCCGCGCCGGCACCGGACTGCACCTCCACCGATTTCAGCAGCTCCGGATCCACCATGATCCGGGACTGGTGGTGGTAGATCTGAGTCGTCTGCGGCGCGCCGTTGATTTCCACGTTGAACATGGTGTCTTCCAGGCCGCGCACATAGATTTTCTGTGCGGCAGGAATACCGCCGCCGCCAACAGAGACCTCCGGGTCGACCCGGAACACATCGCCCAGGTTCGCGGCCTGGATGTTGCGGACTTGATCTTCTTCAATCACCGATACCGCACGAACGGTCGTCATATCCCGCGGCAGCACACGGATAGTTTCTTCGGCCACCGGCGCATCGGCCGCTTCGTTCGTTTGAAGCTCGTTCGCCATGGCCATGCCGCCCGTCAGCAGCGCGGCTCCGAACAGCGGAAATAATTGATGGGCATCCATAATTTACCTTTCTCCCTTAAACGTTGTCTCAAGGGAAAGCGGTTATATGGATTTGCCCGAAAGCGATCTACTCCGGCACGGATCAAAAACAGCACATGGCGGATAACGGCGCCGGTCCGGCGGATCAATGGTTGAAATTCTCCGTGCGGATGCGGGAGCGGTCAACGCCGTGCTCCGCAATCCGGTCCGCCAGGTTTTCAATAAAGTTTTCCGAGCCGCTCACAAAATACCAGGCATCCGGTTTGGCCGCCACGGTCTTGGCAATGGTGTCCGGCACATCCTTGCGGCCGATATGCGTTTGGGGATTGGAATACTGAGCCAGGTCTTCTTTATACAGATAGTTCCGGGCCACGTGGATGAAGGCCCAGGGATAGTTCAGCCTGCGCAGCTCGATCTCCCGGATCAACGAACGGATCGGGGTAATGCCGATGCCGCCGGCAATGAATACAAGTTCCGAACCTTCCGGAATACCCTCCAGCGTAAATTCACCGCTGATGCGGAACAGCTGCACCTTGTCGCCCACCTTCACATCGGCAAACCGTTTTTTATAGACCGACTTCGAGGCCACGCTCATGGAGAACAGCAGTTCCTCATCCTGAGGCGCCGACGCAATCGACATATGCCGCACCGTTGATTTATCGATCCCCTCTTTCGGCGCAATCAAATGAGCAAACTGCCCCGCGGTAAACTCAATCCTGCCCTTCGGCTTCATCCAGTACGTAAACGTCTGGTCATAGTCGTTCTCAATTCGGGTCACCCGCAGAGCCTGGGGTTTCAACATCAGGTGGCGCATCAGTTTCTTCAGCATGAACATCGGTTTCCTTTCCAAAGTCTGGAAGAAATACCGATTAAAAAAAACGGCGCAAGCCCAAATCAATCGCTTACTTTTCCGCCGTATTTTCCAACGCCTGGAAAATCAGTAGATGCGGTCCACCTGATAGCCGTGCGCTTCGAGCGCGCCGAGAATGGCGCCGACGTGGGCGTGGCCGTTGGTTTCCACGGTCACTTCCAGCCGCACCTCTTTCAGGCGGTCGAGCGACTTAAACTGATTATGGTCGAGCTTGATAATGTTGGCGTTCTGCTCCGCCAGGATTTGAGAAACCGCCAGCAGCTGGCCCGGCTCATCCGGCAGGTCCACCGAGAAGCAGCAGATACGGCCGCGCCGCACCAGGCCGTTATCGATCATCGCCGACATCGTCACCACATCAATGTTGCCCCCGCTCACCACCGGCACCACATTCCAGCCCCTGGAACCCAGCTCATGCAGCGCCGCCAGTGCCAGTACCCCGGAATTTTCCGCCACCAGTTTATGGCGTTCCAGCAGCAGGAGAAACGATTCCATCAGCCCCGTGTCCGGCACCGTAATGATGTCATCCACCAGATTGCGGATAATCTCAAACGTCTTCACTCCCGGATTTTTCACCGCCACGCCGTCGGCAATCGTATCCACCTTTTTCATGGGAACAATGCGCCCGGCCTCGAGCGATTTTTTCATCGCGCACGCGCCTTCCGGTTCCACGCCGATCACCTTCACGTCCGGTCGCAGCGCCTTCACCGCCGTCGCAATACCCGCAATCAGTCCGCCGCCGCCGACCGGCACAAGAATCGCATCCACGGTTTCCAGGTCCTGGAGAATTTCCAGGCCGATCGTCCCCTGCCCGGCCATCACATCCTCATCATCAAACGGATGGATAAACACATAGCCCTTTTCTTTTTCCAGTCGCCGCGCTTCCGCATACGCCTCGTCATAAAAATCGCCGGCCAGCAAAACCTCGGCTCCGTAGCGCCGCGTCGCCTCCACCTTAATCAGGGGCGTCGTGCGCGGCATCACAATCGTCGCCGCAACCCCCAGCTTCCGTGCCGCAAAGGCCACGCCCTGCGCATGGTTGCCTG
>JBFJYX010000235.1:0-5223 GCA_041622415.1 Pontiella sp. | reverse complement strand
ATTCTCGGCGCCGCGGCCCTGGGGCTGATCGGGCTGGTCGTCATCAGTTCCGACGCCATGCACTCGCCGGAATATTTTATCGAGACCTATGTGGATGAATCGGTGCAGGGGATCGATGTGGGCACCCCCTTTAAGTTCCGGGGCGTGAAGGTGGGCAACATCAGCGAAATTGCCGTGGTCTCGCAGGTTTACGATACCCGCAAAATGTATGTGATGATCCGCGTCGCGCTGGACAGCCCCGACCTGATGAAAGACCGGGCGTCGTGGGAGCGGGACCTGGAGCGGATGATTGATGACGGGCTGCGCCTTAAACTGGTTCCCCAGGGCATTACCGGTCTCTCATTCCTGGAAGGCGAATATTTTCCCGACAGCGTGAATGAGCCGCTGGAAATCGACTGGACTCCGGCATATACCTATATCCCGTCGACGCCGGCAATGTTGACCCTGCTAGGCCGCTCCATTGAACGGATCACGACCGACATCAACAACCTGGATATGCAGGCGATCGGCGCCGACGTTCAATCCATTACCAGCAACCTGAATCTTTCCGTACAGCATATCGAGCAGATCACCCGCGAAGCCGCCGGGGCCTCGGACCGCATCATTCAGAACGTCGCGCTGGCCTCGGACAACCTGCCGGGCGCCAGCACCAACCTGACGGAATCCATGGCGTTGATCCTGAAGCTGGCCAACCAGTCCGATCATGACCTGAACCAGATTCTGTCCAACATGCGCTATATCACCGAAGACACCAAGGAGCTGGTCCGCATGCTGAAACGCTATCCCGGCATGCTGCTTTCAGAACCGCCCGAAACCAGCCTGGGGCCAAGGAGGAAGTAAAATGAGATCATCCCGCTTTATCATTATTGCTGTTTGTTCATCGGTCCTGCTGCTGACGGGTTGCGTCAGGATCTGGCAGGACACCCTCGATATCCGGACCTATATGCTGACGGTGGAGCGGGGCGGGGACGCCCTCCAACCCGTGGGGGATCAGCTCTGGATCGATCACGTGGCCGTGCTGCCGCCGTACAATGTGCGCAGCCTCGTGATCAGGAAAAACGACGTGGAGTTCGAGACGAGTTATTACTCCGAACTGCTCATGCCGCCGGCTGAAAATTTCAGAAATGAATTTTATAAATGGTTCCATGCGTCCGGCCTTTTCAGGGAGGTCTCCATCATCGGCCGGGAGCGGGACCGTCATACCCTGCATGTATCCGTCGTCGAGTTTTATGCCGACACATCGGCTCTGGAAGCGGTGCTCGCCGTGCAGGTCAGCCTGTTCGATGAAAGCTCGCGGGACCACCGGGTGTTGTTGAACCGGGATTATAAACAGGTCGTTAAAATCGACGGGCCGGATGCCGCGCCGCTCATCCGCGCTTATAACGAAGCGTTAATAAATATTCTTAAAGCTTGTGAAAAGGATGTCATTTCGGCACTCAGGTAAAAACCGCGCGAAGGAGATTAAATCATGAACCAGGCTGTAATTTTCACCAAACCGCTGCATCACGTCGGGATCGATTTAACCCCGGAAGAACTGGATGAGCTCACCCGCCGTTTTTTCGAATCCAAAGGATTTTTCTTTGTGTCCTCCCGGCCGGTGACCGGTCCGGAGCTCGAGGCGCGGCAGGTCATCCGCCAGCACTATCTGCTCTACAGCACCGCCGCCTGGGCCGATGAAGTCCGAGTTTCCGACGAAGCCAAAATCCGCTTTGCCGACCATTTTGACGAAAGCTGGGATGAAGAGCTCTCCATTGGAAAAATACTGCCGACCGCCGAGCTGCTGAAGCGCAAGGGAATCGATGCCCATCAGCTGTTTGATTACTGGAACGACATTTTTGCGGCGGGAAAAACGGTCAAGCTGCAGGACGGATTCATCATGGGTTACATCAAAAAGCTGGAGGCCTACTGCATCAACGGCTTCTATCCGTCCATGGAAGCCAACTTTTATCATCCCGACACCCGCATGAGGTATTACGTTGTGGAATTTGATCCCGCCGAAACGTCGTGGTCCGCTTTCCGCAAAAAGGTGCTCGGGGCCACCAACGCCAGCAACGCCCGTCACGAAAGTTTCCGCGGGCAGCTTTATTCGGAGTATCCGGTGGAGTTTCCGGGGCGCGACAACTTTGTGCACGGCAGTGCGGGTCCGTTTGAGGGCCTCGTGGAACGCGCCATTCACGAGCCGGATTTTGACTGGCTGACCAACCCCGTCGGCGCCTGGCTGGCGGACAGGCAGGGCCTCACGCTGGAAACATTCAAGGCCTGGAAAGCCGCGCAGTCCATTACCGCGATCGGTGACCTGTTCGATGAAACCGAAGAGAAAAATACCGAAGAGATCTTCCAGACCCTGGAAAAAATCGACTGGAAATAGTGCGCCGCCACCGCCCTGAAGGCGCTGCGGGAAACAGGTTGCGCACAATGATGAGTGAGATTATGATCTACCTAACCCAAACAAGGAGAGGTGAATCATGAAAAAAGTACTCAGCATGGCGGCCGTGGCGCTGATGATCGTCGGCATTTCCGGATGTCACAGTGTCTCCAAGAGCAAATGCTGCGGCGGCGAAGGCGAGGCCTGCTGCGCAAAAACCGAGTGTCCGGCAGGATGCACCAAACCCTGCTGTGCAAAACCGGCGTGTCCGGAAGGGTGCACTAAACCCTGCTGTGCAAAACCGGCGGCATAATCGCATTCAATCCAACGGAACGGCCCGCTTTCATGCGGGCCTTTTTTATTCCGGACGGATCATTTCAAACCGGTCGGTGGTTTTGCAGTACCAGTGCGGCGCGGACATCCGGCCGATGGTTTTCAGCCGGTCCGTCCTGATGCGCCGCGCGTCGGCATCGTAGAGCTCGTCGCGGACATGCACACGTTTGATCAGGCCGATCACCATTCGGTTCTGACCGATCTCAAGCGTATCATACACCTCGCACTCCAGGCTGGCCGGGGCCTCCGCAATGCGCGGCGGCTGAACGAGGGTGCTCGCCACCGGCGTCAGCCCGCTGAGCTTGACCTCATCTTCGCCATAGGGAACCGACGCGGCGCACCGGTTCATGGCCTCCGCCATCGGCTCATCCACCAGGTTCACCACAAACTGACCGTTTGCGCGGATGTTCAGCACGGTATCTTTCGGCGTTTCTTCATCGCGGTTGCCCGGCGCAAAGACGCAGATCGGCGGGCGCGCACCCATCAGGTTGAAAAAGCTGAACGGCGCGGCATTGACCCGGCCGGCGTCATCCACGGTGGTCACCAGCGCAATCGGCCGCGGCGTCACCAGCGATGAGAGAATAAAATAGGCGCGGTTTTTCAGTTCCGGTTGTTCAAAGTCCAGTTCCATATCGTTTTACTCGTACGCGTTCTGAAGATAGCCCCGTCCGCCCGGGTCGGGCATCTGTTCCACATTAATATTCATGCACAGCAGATCAACGGGATCGCCGAACTGGCTGTAGATGGCAACGTCCGCCGCATCACGGCCGAAGGCAATCGCGATGCGACCGCCCTGCAGATTGGGCTGGGTGGGGTCGAAGGTATACCAGCGGTTTCCGACATAGGCCTCGAACCAGGCATGCAGGTCCATCGGCTGAAGGCCCTCCAGATAGCCCACCACAAAGCGGGCGGGAATCGACAGCGCGCGGCAGCAGGCAATCCCGAGGTGGGCCATATCCCGGCAGACGCCGGCGCCCTCCTGATTGACTTCCGTGGCACTGATGATCAGCTGGCCCAGCCCCGGCGTGTACTCGACCGTATTGCGGATATAATCAACGATGGCACTGCACTGATCATACCCGCAAAGACTCCCGGCGGTGATCGATGCGGCCATTTCGCTGAAGCGGTCCGATTCGCAGAAGCGGCTGGGATAGAGATACGGCAGGGTTTCGTCGGGTAGCTGCTGCACTTCAACAAACGGTGCGCCCGGGGCGCAATCGCAGGCGGTCGAGGTTTCAACCTCCACGGAGGTGTGCACCGAAAAATGGCCGGCCGGCGCGACCAGCCGCTGGCACAGGTTGCCGAACCAGTCCGTAAACTCAATGGCGGGGACGCTGGGCGACAGTACATATTCTTCCCGGGAGATCCACTGATGCCCGCCGCTGCGCGGGCGCAGCATCAGCAGGAACGGGGTGGGGACCGGAATCTGA
Source organism: Pontiella sp. (assembly GCA_041622415.1). GTDB lineage: Bacteria > Verrucomicrobiota > Kiritimatiellia > Kiritimatiellales > Pontiellaceae > Pontiella. Next base: position 1,095 of record JBFJYX010000235.1, on the reverse strand, counting down.
AACTCAAGATGCGAGGAGGCGCGTAACCACATGGTAACCCTTCAAAATCTGCGTTGATTGATCAATCTTAACGTACGGTCCGGAAAACAGAGCAACCGTTGCGGATGCCGGCCGGCGGAGCAATCATTTCCCGCATTTAATAAGGCGCACCGCAGTGCTTGGCTGAACGCTGTGCGTTTCGAAAATAAAGGTTCTGCAAAAAAGAAAAGGCGGATGCTTTTCAGCACCCGCCTTGATTCTCCGCATTCTAACTGCCGGTTAAAAATCAACGATGTTGGAAATATAAGCTTCCAGCTCGTCGATCGGCAGGCGGATCTGCTCCATGGTGTCGCGGTCGCGGACGGTGACGGCGTTGTCGTCTTCGATGGTTTCGAAGTCGACGGTGACGCAGAGCGGCGTACCGATTTCGTCCTGGCGACGGTAGCGGCGGCCGATGGCGCCGGTCTGGTCGTAGAACACTTTCCAGCGTTTGGAAAGCTGCTCGTAGAGTTCGCGGGCTTTGCCGACGAGCTCTTCCTTGTTTTTAACCAGCGGCAGTACGGCGACTTTGTACGGCGCGATGCACGGGGAAAAACGCAGGACGGTACGGGCCTCGTGGCCTTCCGGTGCGCGGCGTGCGCCGGCTTCGGCGGTTTTGATTTCGCCGGTCTCTTTGTTGATCCACTCTTCGCGGTAGGCTTCGCAGAGCAGGGCGAGGGCAATACGGTCCACCCCGGCGGACGGTTCGACCACGTGCGGGATATAGGTCTCGCCGGTGGCTTCGTCGCGGTATTCCATTTTCTTGCCGCTGGTGTTCTGGTGCTGCGTGAGGTCGAAGTTGCCGCGCGCGGCGATGCCTTCGAGCTCCTGCGTGCCGAACGGGAAGTCGTACATAATATCGGTGCAGGCCGACGCATAGTGGGCCAGCGCGTCGCCTTCGTGGATATCCCGGTGCATACGGCCTTCCGGCAGTCCGACTTTCTCGTACCATTTCAGACGCTCAGCCACCCAGTATTCGTGCTGCTCGGCATCCGTTCCCGGCTTAATGAAAAATTCGAGTTCCATCTGTTCAAACTCGCGCGAACGGAAGGTGTAGTTGCGCGGGTTGATTTCGTT
>JBFJYX010000234.1:0-5233 GCA_041622415.1 Pontiella sp. | reverse complement strand
TCAGGCCGATCACAGTTCCGACGCACGCAATACTGCCCAGCCATCCTGCCCGCGACTCCGTCAAATACAGGGGCGGCAGCATGACCTCAAACCTGTACGCCGCCAGGATTTTCAGGTAGTTGCCGGTCTGGGGAATAAACAGCAGCGCCAGGCAGAACGGCAGCAGCATCTGCATCAGATGCGCAAAATGATTCGGGCAGATATAGGTCGACATCAGCCGACCTTCATACGAGGTATAACGCTCTGTCCAGAGCACCCGCTCCGGACACTTGAAATGAACAATCATTCCGTAGAACGCCAGCAGCATGACAATAAAAATCAGCCACCCGACAATGATCCGATTATCCTTAAACGCTGTCAGCTCCTGACCCCAGACCAGATAAGCGCCGATCACCGTCGCGATAAACACCATGCGGATTTTTGCATCAAAGGTCATCAGCGCATCGGGCACCAACCATGCGCCCCAGGCCAGAAATACCAGCCAGAGCAGCGAAGAAACCGGCAGCCGTTTTGTCCGGCCCGGCTCCGGCCTTTTCAGGGCTGCGGCGCCGTCAATCAGCCGCCGGCCGAAATAAAAAATGATCGCCGCCAGGCTGAGCACAAAAGCCGGCGCCAGCAACGGCCCTTTGTCTTGGCCCACCACGCCGTAGAAAACAAAACTGAGAACAGAAATAAGGATAAGGATAAAAGCGCTCATAAGTTACGTACCGGCGTATGGGGTAATGGAGTGAAAGGGTAATTTACTGACACCATTTGTCGGCTCCATCTATCATGGTTACAAGTTGCGATAAGATTCTTTCGTATCGACCGTCAAACCGTTCATACGAATCCTTTTGCATATAACCGGCACTCAGCGAAAAGTCCAACCAGCACTGCATCTCAGAAGCCTCCGTTTCTGAATCACTCAATTTGGAAATAAACGCGGCTTTATACCGTCGTTTACGCCAGGCCTCTGAAATATTTGCAGGAACTGACCGGGATGCCCGACGCATTTGGTCGGCTAACACAAACCGTTCTTCAACAGGAAGGGTTTTGGCAAAATCATGTATTTCCAACGAAAGTAACAGCGATTCCTTATACACATCCAAATCTCTAAAACTTTGTGCAAATCCACCCATATGCATTCACTCCCATACACCTCTACGCAACGACACCCCTACGTCAGGTTTTTTGAATAAAAACCTAAAGCCCTCTCAATGCCTTCCCTGAAGGACAAGGTATACTCAAACCCCAGTTTTTTCTGCAGCGCGGTATCACCCCCGCGCGCAAACACCCCTTCCGGCGTATTCGATGTGCCGGTCACCTCCGGGTCGAAGCCCAGAATATCCGCCGCGGTTTTCACAAAATCCACAAAGCTGGTAAAAATGCCGGTCGAAAGATTGAGCGCCGAACCGTCGTCGACCTGGTCCATGGTGTGCAATACGCCCGAGACACAATCTTCAATATGAATAAAATCGCGCATCTGCCGGCCCGTACCCCACACGCCGATCTCCTTCGCCCCCTGGTTGGCCAGCACGCGCTTGCAGATACTCGGGAACGGATAGGTATCATCCTGATCCTCGCCATAGCCCGAAAACGGGCGATACGCCACCGACTTGATACCATGTTTTTCAAAGGCCAGCCGCGCGCAGTACTCGTGCGTCAGCTTCGCCCAGCCATAGGTCAGGTCCGGCATACCCAGCCCTTCGTCAAACGAGATCATATCCTCTTTCAGCAATACATAATGGTCCGGACGCTGCAGATGGATCGGATAGGCGGCACTCGAACTGAAGACAATCGTTTTTTCCGGTTTCGCTTTCGCCGCCCACTGCCAGTATTCCGCATCGATCGACAGATCATCCGCCACCGCCAGCGGATTATTTTCAATCATTGCCCGGCCGCCGACCATCGCCGCCAAGTGAAAGGCATAATCAAAATCCGTATCCGTATGCTGTTTAAACCAGTCGCGGCAGTCCTCGGAATAAAAATGAAAGTTTTCAAAATCCAAAGGCTGGAAAAGCGGCCAGTCCGCCGGCGTGATCGCACCGCTCAGCGGTTCAAGGATATCCACGCAGTGAATCTCATGCCCTTCCGGCAGGAGACGCTGTACAAAATGGCGCCCCACAAATCCCGCACCGCCCGTAATTAAAATTTTTGACATACCAATCCCATCCCTTCAAAAGCGGTGTCCAGCCACCGCACTCCAAAACTCCCACACGCCATCACTCCCACACTCCAAAACGCCCTCACTCCCGCACGCCTTCACTCCGCCGAAGGCGATAAATCCCGCCGAACGCATCGGTTTCTACTTTTTCAAAGAACGGCTTAAAAAACAGCCCTGTTCGTGCCATTTTTTCATATTGGGCCGGCGAGCGGTGCCGCATCGCCCCCATAGGTTCGAAAAACGAGTGAAACGCATACGTTTCCCCCGCCGCATCGCGGAGCCGCCGCTGCAGCTCTTCCGAATCATATTCGCCGCTGTTGATGATCGCGGCGTCAGAGCAATAGTTGAGATAGAAGATCAGCACCGGTTCATAGTCAACCAGAACCCGGTCCGAGGCGCCGGCATGTTCCAGCATCCACGCGCTCTTGGCCCGGTGATAGTCCGACTCCGCCGCCCGCACCGGCAGCAGCCCCGCCACCAGGTTGTGCAGCATAAGCATGGTCACCGGTACCCAGATCCCCAGACGCCCATAGACATCAGATGCGCTTTGCAGAAGCACCGCAACGGCCAACCAGAACGGAATCAGTGCCATGATCCACAGTTCCGGACTCCCCGCCTCAGTCCGTATAACCGCAAGGGCATAGAGCACGAACCAAACCACCGAGCAGACGAACAGCGGATGTCTTTGCTCCTCTTTGTGGCCATCAGCCTGCTGGTGAATAGAATGCCGCCCCATCTTACTCAACCACGCCCTTACACCCTTACTCCCGCACCCAGAAACTCCCTTACTCCTCCACGCCCGCACACCCATACCCAGCAGTGCCCAGACCCCGCTCCCCAATACACCCGCCAGCGTAACCACCCCCGCCCACGGCACCCATGCCGGCATCGTCGCCCCCATGAAAAACTCTTCATCCAGCATTCGCGTCGGAAACAGCTCCCCGATCCACGCCCTGAACGATTCAAACCCAAACAGGAAGTTGGCCCCCAGCAGATTCTGGCCGAACGCCATACCCCCGCGGACCGCATTCTTCAAACCGATGCCGCCCTCGATCGCGTGGTGCTGTGCGCCCAGCGTCGAAAAATCCAGCCAGGGCGAACACAGCAGATAACCGGCAACAACCAGCACCCCGGTCAACGCCCCATGCAGCACCGCCTTTTTCCAATCTTTGGAAAGCAGGTAATAGAGCGGAATAATCAGCAGCAGCGGCACGGCATTCAACAGATGAACGAGCACCCCCAGCGCCGACACGACCACACTCCACCACACCCGCCCCCGAAGCACCAGGCACCAGGCCGCCAGCACAAACACACCCGCCAGAATATACGTCTCCGCCTCGTTCGCATACCGCCAGAAGCCATAGGAGAAGGCGAAACAAAGGACAATGGCCAGAGAACGGAGGGCAGAGGACGGAGGACGGAGGACAGGCGGGCAACCTCTGTAGCTGGGGTCCGAGACCCCGGACTCATCAGAATTTCCGACAACGCCCGAAGCCGCATGCCTAAAGCCTGAAATTATTATCCTCCAGAAGAGAATGACACACCCCACCGCCAGCAACCGGTTGATCAGAATCATAAGCGGGAACGCCCGGCCGGAATAACCGACCGCCTGCGCCGCGCGGTAGGTCCATCCAAACAGGGGAAGCGCCAGCACCCGGTTTACCCCCGCCTGCTCCGCAAAGCCGCCCTGCTCCACCCGCAGCGCAAAATCATACACATCCTCCGCCTCGGAATGATTCTGCGGCGCCGTCAGCGAATACAGCAGAAAGAGTGCAACAGCACTCAGCAGGAGGATCAGTTTGGAACCATTAAACGACACACATGCACGCTAATTTTTATCGAACAACCCTGTAAACAAAAAAGCCCCGGAATCGTTAGGATTCCGGAGCTTTTTGCAAATCCAGTCATTGCATTCCTCTTATGCTCACCGATAGGGGAAAGTGGATGTAACGTGTATGGGAGAAACACGCGCCAATAACAAACTCCCTTACCCCCGACACCCCTTACACCCTTACACACCATTACCCCTACTCCGCCATCCGTCTGCGAATGCCCTTACACCCTTACTCCCTTACACCCCTACACACCATTACCCCTACTCAGTCATCCGCCTGCGGATGCCGCGCGCCCGCACCCACTGCTTCAGTGTCTGACAAACAAACCGCGGGTTTCCGATCAGATAACGCCGCCACAGGCGCTTGGGTTCGGTGACCAGTCGGAACAGCCATTCCAGGCCGGACTTCATCATCCAGCGAGGGGCCTGCCGCACATGGCCGGCATGGAAATTAAACGCGGCGCCCACGGCAAGGATCGCCGCGCAATCGAGCTTCGGCCGGAATTCCGCCACCCAGTAATCCTGCTTCGGTGTGCCCAGCCCGCACCAGACAATATCCGGCTTCACGGCATTGATCCGCTCCGCCACCTCCGCTTTCTCAGATTCTTCCAGCGGTCGGAAGGGCGGTGAATACATGCCCGCAATCTTCAGCTTCGGAAATTTGGCCAGCAGGTTTTGACGTAGTTGCGTCAAAACCACATCCGTCGCGCCGTAAAAATAGTGCGTATAGCCCTTCTCTTCCGACAACGCGCAGAGCTCCAGCATCAGGTCCGGCCCATAGACGCGCGTCGCATCGCTGAAACCAAAATGCCGCGCCAGCCAGACCAGCGGCATACCGTCCGTCGTCGCCATGCCCGCATCCATCACAATCCGCGCCATGTCCGGCCGGTCATAACACTGCACCACAGTATCCGCCGTGCAGATATTCACGTAATGCTTCTGCCCCGTCTCTACCCAGTGGGCCACCCGGTCGCGTGCGCCCGTCATCGACATCGCCGACAGCGACACACACCCCGCCGGGAAACGGTCGTATCCTTCCGCATCCTTATACGGCTCAACCGGCCGCTCATGCAAAAACATGGGAAATCGTTTCAGGTGCAGCATCTGCATAAAAACCTTTAAAATAAACATCGGATTGTCCGGCAGGTACCGCTTCCACAGACGCGGCTGTTTAATGCCCCGGTGCAGCCACTGAAGCCCCGCATATTTGATCCAGTCCGGCGCATCCTTCTCCACTCCGGCATTCACATCAAACG
>JBFJYX010000233.1:0-5248 GCA_041622415.1 Pontiella sp. | reverse complement strand
TACCAGGAGCAGTACGTCGCCATCGAAGAACAGGTGCTGCCCGACATCGAAAACCTCGCGCGCGAGGAATGGGTGCTCCACATCACCAACCTGGCCTGGGATAACATCAAAGACGATATCTACGAAACCAAACGCGAAGTCTTCAAACTGGTCTCACAGGAGCTGCCGACCAAAGAGATTGCGTCCCGGCTCGGCATCTCCGAGGCCTCCGTACGCGTCTACAAAGCCGAGGTCTTCGAAAAAATGCGCGCCGAAATCACCCGCCTCAACCGCGACCTGGGCTGAAAAACCCCAGCAAAAATGCCGTTTTTCCAATCATTGGAAAAAAATCGAAAAAAAAGTGCGTATTCGGGTAACGCTCCCGCGCCGGGCCTCGTATACATAAGCAAACCAATTTCATGTGGACAACATGCGGTAACCCAAGTGAACCCAAACTCACCGCGTCCATTACTCCGAAAGCTCCCGGCCTAACCACCCGGGACTTTTTTTTGCCCGCATCCCGCTAATAAAACACCTTCCAGAGGAAGAGCCCTTCCGGGCGGGCGGTCGGGACAGCGGCCGTGCGTTTGCCGTGCGCAAAGATCTCGTGGATAAATTCGGGTTCGCGGCGGCCGATTCCGACGTCGATCAGAATTCCCGCCAGGCCGCGGACCATTTTATAGAGGAATCCGTTCCCCTGCACTTCGAGCGTAATATCCGCGCCGTGCTTGCGCACATAAAAGGAATGAATGGTCCGCACCGTGTCTTTAATCGGCACTTTCCGGTTGGCGGCAAACGGCTCAAAATCGTGTTCCCCCACCAGCAGCGCCGCCGCGGCGCGCATGCGGTCGACATCCAGCCGGCGGCCCTCCTGCAGGCGGTAGAGCCGCTTGGTCGGCGGCACAATCAGGCCGTTATAGATAAAATAGCGATACTCTTTGCCCTTCGCACTGAAGCGCGCATGAAAATCGTCCGGCACCGGCTGCAGCGACGTCACCCGAATATCGCGGTCCAGCTGGGCATTGAGCCCGCGCATAAAATATTTGGCATCTATTTTTTTCGGCAAATCAAAATGAGCCACCTGGGCGCGGGCATGCACCCCGGTATCGGTCCGTCCGGAAGAATCAACCCGAACATGCTTCTGTTCGGTCATATCCGCAATCAGGCGCTCAATATCACCCTGCACCGTCTTCAGCTGCGGCTGCACCTGCCAGCCGTTATAGTTCGTGCCGTCATAGGAAATCGTCATTTTATAGCGTGTAGACATAGGGTGCATAACTTCCCTTCCAGCGTAGGGTTCTTCAAGCCTAATTCGCCACCAACGTCTGAACCCCGCGTTGATCGTTATTTTTTCTCTGCTTCGCGCCCGTACTGTTTTAAAACAGCACCGATAAGAAATCATCAAACAATGCATCGATTAAAAAGAGTATGGAGAGGCCTTCTATGAAAATGCACAAAACCCTGATCCCCCTCGCACTCCTCCTCGCATCCGCCCGCCCGGTGTGTGCGCATAACGTGAACGCCGGCTGGTGGGGCTCGGCGTACGGGCCGCTGTCCAGCGACGACCCGAACTATTTTGTCATCGCCGACTCCCTCGACAAAGATACGCTCAACGACGATCCGCATATCGAATTCTATCTTTCCCTCGGCTACCCCGTCCATTTTCCCGATTCCTGGTGGGTGCTTAAAATTGACCGCGTGATTCCCGTCTACAACGGCCTCTACGATTTTTACGTCGGCAGCAGCCGCTACGATTCCTCGCCGATTATTTCCCGCCGCCAGAATCCCGGCCTCGTGGTCGAATGGGATTTCGAGGCGCGGAAACCCGCGGATACCACGGTCCGTTTCGGCTATTTCCACGAATCAAACGGCCAGACGCTGGACGACTCCGCCGGCACCGGGGCCGCGGAATTCAACGTGCTGGAAACGCGGGTCGACGAAGAATATGCCCTCTCCCACGTCAGCCGCGGATGGGATTATTTGATGACCCGCGTCCAGTATCAGTCCTCCACCAATGCCACCAGCTTCAGGGCCTATGCCGAGCTGCGCCACCACTTCGATTTCCAGGCCTTCGGCAATGCCGACAGCGAAGAGGATATTTTCTGGGAACCGGTTCCGACAGAACCGGGCATTCATGAATACGACGGCCTGCGTCTGCTGGCAGAACAGAAGTTCAAGCTGTGCGGCATCGATTCCAATATCCGGCTGGAACTGAAAACCGGTTATGCCGGCGACGAGGCGCTGCAAAACTGGACATATAAACCCTCTTTCACCTGGGGAATCCTCCACCTCTTCTATTTCGACGGATACGGCAAGGAGCCCTCCAGCTACCACATCAGAAACCAGTATGCCGGCATCGGCGTCGAATTCCGCTAGGCCGGTTACCTTCCCCGACATGAAGCAGGCGGCCGTCTTTCTGATTTCGATGATCCTGACTGCGGGATGCCGTGAGGCGGACCGTTTCTATGTCTGGCAGCAGCACTGGAACAGCCGGGTGCTGACAGCGGTGAAATCCGAAGCCGCCACCACGCTCTATCCCATCGTGACCGAAGTGGCCCGGAGCGGAGAGAGTGCGCTGGTCCACATTCCCTGGACCGAACTGGCACAGACGCCGCATCAATGGGTCCCGGTGATCCGCGTGCCCCTGAAAGCCTTCAGCCGGCCGGATATCGGCGACGAGCTCGCCCGAATCTGCGATGCACTCGATGCGTTTCAGGAAGTTCAGCTGGATCTAGACTGCCCGGAACGCCGCCTCGCGGAATATGCGGACCTGCTCCGCCGGCTCCGACCGCGGATTCCGCAGGAAACCTTGTCCGTGACCGCGCTGCCCGCGCACCTGAACAACCGGATGTTTAAAAACGTGGCCGCGCATTGCGATTACTATGTCCTGCAGGTCCACGGCCTCGACGTCCCGGTTTATATGACCGATCGAGCAGAACTGATGAATCCCGCAACGGCGCGACAGGCCGTTCGAAAAGCGGAAGCGCTGGATCATCCTTACTTCATCGCCCTGCCCTGCTATGCCTACGAATTGAATTTTGATCCCGCTTCGGGAAAATTCCTGCATCTGACCGCAGAAGGGCCGGCCGGAAAAGAAACGACCTTAAAACGCCGGATTGCCGCCGACCCGCGGGACCTCATCGCCCTCATCCAAAACTTCCAGACATTGGAAAACGCGCGCGGCATCATCTGGTTCCGGCTGCCCGTCGAAGGTGATCAGCTCTGTCTGCCCCGCCCGGCGCTGGCCGATATCCAGGCGGGCCGCATTCCGGCATCGGGAATTTCATATACCCTTCAGGCCGTCAGCGAAACCACGGCCGAGCTGAGCCTGCGCAACGAACACGTCATACATGCACACGAAGCGACGCTCGCACTTGCGTGGCCGGAACCGAGGGGTACATACGACATTTACCGGGACATTTCAGCGCCCGCAAAACAGCCCGGCCGCCTGCCCGCCACCCTGACCGTTCCCGTCCCGCCGCCGGGCTCCGAACAGAAAATCGGCTGGTTCTCCTTTGCCCATCCGCCAACCATTGAAATTACCTTGAAATGAAAAAGTCTATTGTCATCGCGCTTTTGATCGTCACCGCCTCATGGGCCTGCGGGCCCTATTTTCCGTCCAGTTATCTCGGCGACTACGACAGCCGGTTTGAGGCGGGCATTAACCCCGGGGAAGAGCTCGAACTGATTGCCCGGGCGTACGGCCTGATCGATGACGGCAGGTTTCCCCACGGATGGATGTCCACGATGGAGGCGGAAAAAAGCGACTTCCAGAGCAAAGCCTCCGACGCGGAGGAAGCGGCACTGCTCGACGACTACCTCGCGTATGCCGAAGCGGTGCGCGCGGGCGATGCGCAGGCGGTCTGCCCGGACCTGCCGGAACACCTGCTGGAATTCAGGCTCTACCTCGAGGGCACCGCCGAATTCAAAGCGGACGCGCAGCTCACGTTCCCGGAGGCCTGGAAAAAACTGCTCGCCCTGGATGCCGGCGACCGGCTGTACCGCACGGTCTGGACGCACTACATGCTGGGCAACCTGGCCGCATCCCATGGCCTGCCGGAGCAGGCTTCCGTTCAATACGAGCGCTGCCGTACCGCGGCGCAGGAAACGGAAAAAGACGCCCCGCTGGGCTTGGCCCACGCCTCCTACCGCCGCGACTACCTCGCCCAGACCAACCTGAACCGCCGCATCGAACGCGGGATCGCGGCGATTGGCCACTATAACCGGTCGTATGATTTGGCACTTAAAACCCACTGCCTCGAACACTTCGAACGCGACATGCAGCAGGCGGCCGAACAGGGAGTGGAAAATCCGTCGATGGCCGTGCTCGAAGCCATGGCCCTGTACCGGGTGGGTAAAGCCGGTTTTTTCCAGACCCTGGAAAAAGTGCCCGACCTGAAGATCACGCCCCGCCTGGCCTGGTTTATGTATAAAAACGGCGAGCCGGAGCTGGCCGCCGCCTACCTGGAGCACTGCCCCGACACGGACACGCTCGCCAACTGGATCCGCTACCGGCTCGCGCAGCGCAGCGGCAACCCGGACGAAGCGGTCGCGCTCCTGAAAAAATGGCTGGCAAACGTGCAGACCGATCGCCGCATGATTTTCCAGTTCCACTTTCGCGACCGGGTGTCAAACCGCTCCGCCATCCACGGCAGTCTCGGTATGCTCTATGTGGAACAGGGCCATATGCTGGATGCACTCGATTCCTTCATGCAGGCCGGTGCCTATCTGGATGCCGCACTGATTGCCGAACGGTATCTGGAGACGGATGAGCTGAAACGCTATGTCGATACCCTCGACACGCGTGCGCCCTATCACGATACGGCCGAATACGAAGACGTGCGGCAAACGGAAAACCGCGGGACCGGCACCGAGCTGCGCCTGGCCTACCTGCTGGCCCGCCGCCTTTTCCGCGAAGGCCGGCCGGAGGAGGCCCTGCCCTACTATCCGCCGGAAATCGCCCGCTGCCTCGACACCTACCTCGAGGCCGGGAAGCTGAGCCGCAAATTCCTGAGCCGCCCGGATACCCGCTCCGCGCACCTCTACCACGCCGCCCGCATCCTGCGCTGGAAAGGCATGGAACTCAGCGGCACCGAGCTCTATCCCGACTACACCATCGAGAACGGCCATTTTGCCTGGGCCGGCATTGCGAATGAAGACGCCATCGTGACCGGGGGAACGCCGCCGATTTATGAACAAACCGCGCCGGTGCCGAATCTGCGTTTCCACTACCGCCATGCGGCCGCCGCGCTCGCCGGTCAGGCCGCGC
>JBFJYX010000232.1:0-5260 GCA_041622415.1 Pontiella sp. | reverse complement strand
GGGAACTCTTTCCACTGGGCGCCGGAGATGGTTTCGTTGGAGGTGATGTGCAGGTAGGCGGCGCCGTCGGTCAGCTGCAGTTCATCGATGGTGGGGACGCGGGTGGGGATTTCCTTGCCGCAGTCGGCGGCGATGTTGACGGTGCCGAGCATCTGGGCTTCTTTGATGGCTTTGGACGCCCAGGAGCCGGAGTTGGTGTAGTCGGCGGTTTCGCCTTCGCCGAGCAGGTTCATGGGGATGAGGGCAAACTGGCTGGATGCGCCGCCGGTCATGAAGAGCACGCTGTAGCCTTCCGGAATGTTGAGCAGCTCCTTGATGTTGGCGATGCATTCGTCGTGCACGGCGGAGTATTCTTTTCCGCGGTGGCTCATTTCCATGATGGACATGCCGGTGCCCTGGTAATCGACCAGTTCAGCCGCGGCTTCTTTGAGTACTTCTTCCGGCAGAATGGCCGGTCCGGCAGAAAAATTATATGCTCTCATTCAATTTGCCCCTTTGGGTTGGATTTTTGGAAGGCCGCAAATTAGCAGTTCGCCAAAATCGCTCCAACAGAAAATAGATGGAAAAAGATCGAAACGCGCGGGGCGGGGAAGCGTACCGATCCGCGGGGCAAAGCGCGGCGCGCCGGGGGGCGCCCCGGCAGGAATATGGGAAATACAAAGGGGAGATGAACCGGGGCCCCTCCGCAACCGGCCCGGCGGCTGCGTAAGGAAAGCGGTTTGAAATACTTTACGGATAAAATACGGGTAATAATGCCCTTGTTTTATGCGAGGTGATTCATCAAGCTGTCGCAAATTATTTAAACAGGCTTAATTATGGAGATCAGCATGCAGCTTAAAACCGGAATGGCCCTGGTGGCGGGGATGATCGTGGCCGCAGGAAGTTATGCGGATGTTTTCGGCACTGGCGCCAACGAGTTTGAGCTCACGTTCCAACCGATCTCGGGCGGATCGAAGCCTTCGGGCAACTACGGCAATATCAGCTATGCCTACAGTATCGGCACCCACGAAATCACGGCCGATCAATGGCAGAAATACATCAACGCCAGCGGCGGTCCGGTCGGGAGCGGGACGGCCTATGATGCGAGTCCGGGCACGTCCGGCAGCCAGGCGGTGAATAACGTAAGCTGGTACGAGGCGGCGCAGTTTGTCAACTGGCTCAACACCAGCACGGGAAACCAGGCCGCCTACAGTTTTGATGCTTCGGGCGTCATGAGCCTGTGGGGCGAGGAGGAACAGTCGTCCACCAGCGCGTTCCGGCACAAGGATGCGCTTTATGCGCTGCCCTCGGAGGACGAGTGGGTGAAGGCGGCCTATTGGAATGGAAGTTCGCTGCAGACCTATGCCACGTCGGGCGATGTTGCACCTGTTGCCGGTTCGGATGCCAATTTTGCCAATGCCATCGGTTCCATCTGGGACGTTGGTTCCGGCAACGCGGAGCTTAACGGGACGTACGATATGATGGGGAATGTCTGGGAGTGGAGTGAGAGCGGCTACACTGCACCGGATGATTCAGTGTCTGAATATCGTGCACTTCGCGGCGGGGCATTCAATAATGCGACGAACTTCGTGATTTCCTCCAAACACCTTACCTACAGCCCTAATGATGAGCTCTCAGTTTTCGGTTTCCGCGTTGCGGCCGTTCCTGAGCCGTCGACGCTGGCTTTTGTCGGTGTTTTCGGGGGCGGCCTGTGGATGATCCGCCGGTTTTTCCCGATGTAAATTCCGTGATAGAGGGGCGGTCGCTGTGGAAGGCGACGCTCCCGCACCTTCCATATTATTCAGCTTTAAATGAGTCCGGCCTACCTGCCGGACTCATTTTTTTGTGCCGGGGACCCCTCGCGGGGCGCTCAGTCGAGGTGCTGGCGGGCGAGGCGATCGTAGAGGTCGATGGCGCGCATGACGTATCGGCGTTTTTCGGAATAAGGACGGGGGAAGAAGGAGCGTTTGAAGCCGGCGAGGACGAGGTCGCGGAACTGGCTGTTGGTGAGGTCGAGGTGGCGGGCGCAGAGCAGGAGCTCGCGGGTGACGGTGGTGTGGGAGATGAGCCGGTTGTCGGTGCTGATGCTGACGGACAGGCCGTTGTCGACCATCTGCTGGAGGGGGTGGTTTTCGAGGGATTGGATTTCGGGGATGGTCTGGAGGTTGGAGGTGGGGCAGACCTCGATGGTGATGCGCTGGTTGGCGATGTATTCGGCGAGCTGCGCGATATATATTTTCGGGTCCCTGATCGATTTGAGTTTGATGGCGTCTTCGCTGAAGAGGAAGGTGCCGTGTCCGATGCGGTTGGCGTAGCAGCCGGTGATGGCCTGGAAGATGGATTCGGGGCCGTAGGCTTCGCCGGCATGGACGGTTTTGCGCAGGAAGTTGCTGTGGGCGTAGTCGAAGGCTTCTTTGTGGTGCGAGGCGGGGTAGCCGGCTTCTTCGCCGGCGAGGTCGAACCCGACGACGGGGAGGCCTTCGTCGCGCAGGCGCACGGCTTCTTTGACGAGGCCGAGGGAGGCGCGGGAGAAGATGTAGCGCTGTCCGGAGTTGCCGGCGCGGGAAAAGAGCTGGGCATAGTAGGGCGACATATTGCGGTTGAAGTGGCGCATGGCGCAGAGAATGAGGCCGAATTCGAAGGGGATGTCGTGGTCGGAAATGGAGGCGTTGAGGTGTTTCCTGGCTTTTTCCAATCCCTGGAAAACGGCGCGGACGACGCTTTCGATTTCGTTCGAGCGGGTGATATGGAGCTGCGGGGCGAAGCGGACCTCGATGTAGCGGACGCCCTCTTCGTAGGCATCTTCGGCGAGCTCGAAGGCGGCGCGTTCGAGGTTTTCCGGGGTTTGGAGCACGCCGACGGTGTAGGCAAAGCCGGCGAGGTATTCGCCGAGGTTGGCGTATTGGTTTTTGAAGACGAGGTCGTTGAGGCCGGCGTCTTCATAGGAGGGCAGCTCAACGCCGCCGGCCTGGGCCATTTCGATGAGGGTGGGCAGGCGGAGCGATCCGTCGAGATGCAGGTGCAAATCGGTCTTGGGTATTTTTCGAATGAATTGTTCGGTGATCTTTGACATGTTGAATCCTTCTGAATTTAAGATGCTACCTTCGAAAGGCGCGGAACACACGAAAAAAGGGTGTCCGGGTTTTGCGGGGCGGGCATATTTCGAGGTGGAGAACGTATGCTGATTTATGAATCCGCGAGTCTGGATGTGTATCGCAATCTGGCGATCGAGGAATATCTGATGGATCGGGTGCAGGATTGCGGTCCGATCCTGTTTCTGTGGCGCAGTGCCTGCGCGGTGGTGATGGGCAAGAACCAGAATCCGTGGCGGGAGTGCCGGCTGTCGCTGATGGGGCAGGAGGGCGTGCCGCTGGCGCGGCGGATTTCGGGCGGCGGTACGGTGTATCACGACGAGGGGAATCTGAACTACTGTGTGATTACCGGGCGCGAAGCGTATTGCGAGTGCGATGCGTATGAGCTGGTTTTCCAGGCCCTGGAAAAGTTCGGGATCAAGGCGGAAAAGACGGGGAAGAGCAACCTGAGTGTGGCCGGGAAAAAGTTTTCGGGCAATGCGTTTGCTTTCCGCAAGGGGCGGGCGATGCACCACGGCACGCTGCTGCTGGATACCGACCTGGAGCGGCTGGGCCGCTATCTCGGCTCAATGCTGAAGGGCATCGATACGCACGCGATTGCGTCGGTGCCGGCGGATGTGATGAACCTGGGGGTTGACCGCGCGGCGCTGGCGGATGCGCTTAAATCGGTCTTTCGGAAAAACTACGGCGACGGGCGGGAGTTCCAATGGCTGGAAAATGATTTTGATCCGGCGGTGCTGGCGGAGCTGGAAATGCGGCAGGTTTCCGATGATTGGCGGTACGGCGCGACCCCGTTGTTTAAGATGCGGCATGACGGCGAAGAGTTTGAGGTTCGTAAGGGTTTGGTGCAGAACGGTGAATTCTCTGGAAAAGCTTTTCAGGATATTGCGTTTTCATTGGTTTGCTGAATTGACTATTTGGGGGCGGGCAACTAGATTAATACCCTAATTTACCACTTGGAGGCTGGAATGAAGTTGTTGGCAAAGGTTTTCTGTTCTGCGGCATTGGTTTCGATCATTGCCGGTTGTGCAAGCACTGACAGTGTGTATATCCCGAAGGTTCCGCCGGGTGTACAGCAGGCGTTGCTGGATTATGAAACGCAGCCGGAGAATAAGGTCTTCATTCTGGCCGTTGATCCGGGCGGTGATTATGCCTTCTCCTATGAATACGGCAAAGCGACCCTCAAGGAAGCGGCTAAAATTGCGGTTGAAAACGTGGACGCGCAGCGCAAAGCGAACGGTGTGGTCAGCCGCCCGTACGTCTATGCCCTGAACAACAAAGTGGTCTGGGAAGATATGATCCGCTCCGCCCGCAAAGAATCTGCCGCAATGAAGCCTGCGGTCGCAGAGGAAGCTTCGGTTGAAGAAGCACCTGCAGCAGAAGCCGAGTAAGAATGGTCGAAGTTAAGGCAGTGATACAAAACGAGGCCGGCATCCACTGCCGGCCTTCTGCTATTCTGGTCAGGGAGGGTTCGTCGTATGCCGGCGAGATCCTGGTGACCGCGCCGTCCGGCACGTGTGACCTTACATCCGCGCTCGAATGCATTATGCTCGGCATGGAAAAGGATACCGAAATCACGATTCAGGTGAACGGCCCGGATGAGGAGGCCTATGCGCGCAAGCTGGCCGAGCTCTTCGAAACGCACTTCGATTTTCCTCCACAGTAAAATGACCCGCCGGGATTGACCCCGGCCCTTTTACTGGTATAGTTCCCGCGAATTTTTGCCAAAACATTGGCTTTTAAGGAATAAACCAACCTACATAAACCAGGAAGGAAATATCATGTCAGCTAAGGTTCTTGATGCTGTAAAACCGGGTGTTCTCTTTGGTGATGATGTCGCCAAAGTTTTCGAAATTGCAAAGGCCAACAAGTTTGCTCTGCCGGCCGTAAACGTGGTGGGCTCCGACTCCATCAACGGTGTACTGGAAGCTGCCGCGGCAGTAAACTCTCCGGTCATTATTCAGTTCTCCAACGGCGGTGCAGCGTTCACAGCCGGTAAAGGTCTGAAACTCGAAGGCCAGAAGGCCGCGATCCTCGGTGCCATCTCCGGTGCCAACCACGTACACGCCATGGCGGAAGCCTACGGTGTTCCGGTTATTCTGCACACCGACCACGCAGCCAAGAAACTGCTGCCCTGGATCGACGGTCTGCTCGAAGCCGGCGAAAAGAAATTTGCTGAAGAAGGCCGC
>JBFJYX010000231.1:0-5274 GCA_041622415.1 Pontiella sp. | reverse complement strand
GTCCACGCCGTCGGCGCCGACGGCCTGTGCGCCGAGCACTTTGCCGGTGTCCGGATCAAAGAGCAGCTTCAGTGAAATGGGGTGGGAGCCGGGATAATAGGAGGCGTGGCTGGCGGGGTGGACATAGACTTTCTCGTAGCTGATGTTCAGGCGCTTTGCCGTTTTTTCGCTCAGGCCGGTCATGGCAATCGCCATGTTGAACACTTTGCAGATCGCTGTGCCCTGCGTGTTTTTGTAGGCGCTGTCGCGGCCGAAGATATTATCGGCGGCAATACGACCCTGCCGGTTGGCCGGTCCGGCGAGCGGAATGAGCGCCGGCTGGTGGGTCGCAAAATCCGTGATTTCCACGGCATCGCCCACGGCATAGATCGCCGGATCAGACGTCTGCATGTGATCATCGGTTTTAATGCCGCCGGTGGTGCCGATTTCGAGGCCGGCGTCGATCGCCAGTTTGGCTTCCGGTTTAACGCCGATCGCCAGAATGGCGACGTCGACATTCAGGCAGTCGCCATCGCTCAGAATAAGGTTTACGCCGGTGTCGGACTCTTCAAAAGCCGTAACGGAGGTTTCGAGCTTCAGGTTCACGCCGAACAGCTTCAGCTCCTGATGCAGGACGGTGGCCATTTCCGGATCGGCCGGGCCCATCACCTGCGGGGCCAGTTCAATCAGGGTGGTTTCATAATTACGATCACGCAGCGCCTCGGCCATTTCGAGGCCGATGTAGCCGCCGCCGATGACCGCCGCGGATGTTCCCTTTTCCATCGCCCGGATAATGTAATCCATATCTTCCAGGTTGCGCAGGGTGAGTACTTTGGGATTATCGATTCCCGGGATCGGGGGGCGCACCGGCGCGGCGCCGGGGCTGAGGATCAGGTTGTCGTAGTTTTCGGTGTATTCCTCACCGGTCTCCAGGTTCTTGACGGTGACCGTTTTATTCGTGCGGTCAATCGATGTCACTTCCGAGCGGGTGCGCACATCCATGTTGAATTTGCTGATCATGGCCTGCGGCGTGGTGACGAGCAGTTTGTCGCGGTCGGCAATCTGGCCGCCGATGTGGTAGGGCAGGCCGCAGTTGGCGAACGAAATGTCCGGGCCGCGCTCGAACATGATGATTTCCGCGGTTTCATCCAGGCGGCGTGCCCGGGCGGCTGCACTGGCGCCGCCGGCGACGCCTCCGACGATAAGAAGTTTTTTACTCATAAAGGTGACCTTTCTAATCACTTACATTCTAACATAATAATAACGTAATATTGAGACGGCAAAAAAACAGGAGCTTCAGTCCTGAAAGTTTAAAAATGTGCGAAGATGCTTATGCATACAGGTGAAGACCTTCAGAAAATCCCGGTTGCACAGGCTGCAGTATTTTTGAATGCCGTCCTTGCGGATCTCGATCAGCTTCTGCTGGCACAGAATCTTCAGCTGCTGAGACATCATGGACTGGCTGCATCCGAGTTCTTCATAGAGCTGGGTCACCGTTTTTTCCCCGTTTGCGAGGATTTCAACAACGCCCAGGCGCACAGGATGGGCCAGTGCTTTCAGCACCTCCGCGGCGGCCTCTCGTTCTTCTTTAACCATGGGTCTCTCCAATTGATAGCCGTAAGCATTATAATATTTTTATATATGGCCCAACCTATTTATGCGCCTTTTTTAAATCGGCCCGTGTCCGGCGGTAAATGCGCACATCATGATCGTCTATACATTAATTAAATATTATAATATCGATATATATAGCTTGAATAAAGTGGTGAAAAATGATGTATATGGATTACGCGTATTAAAAGCGTGGAAATTAACTCACCAAGGAGTAAGGGGAATGAAGAAACGTCTGATTACAACAGCACTACTGGCCGCGGCAGCCGCTGCACCCACCTTTGCCACGGAAGGCATTAATCTGATCGGGGTTGGTCCGATCCAGCAGGGAACAGCAGGGGCCGGTGTTGCTTCCGCTAAAGATTCGACCTGGCTGATTCTTAATCCGGCGGGATTAACCGATGTCGACCGCAGTGTAGACACCTCCCTCCAGCTTTTTGCTCCTGTTCGCACGGTCGACTACGGAATGGGCGCAGGAGAAACAGAGGATGATTCCGCCTTCATTATACCTTCGATCAGCACCTCCTTTGGCTGCTGCCATGGTGAAAACGGATCTATCGGTCTGGGAATCTACGGGACCAGCGGCATGGGGGTTGATTATTCACCTGCCGGTCCGCTGGGCTCCATGACGGAACTGTCTGTGGCAAAAATGACGGCGACCTATGCGTATAAATTCGGGGACAGCGGGCTGAGCCTCGGGGCCGGCCCCATTTTTGTGCTCTCGCGTTTTAAAACCGATATGATGGGGAGCTCCGGAGATTGGGATACCGCCTACGGCGCCGGCGCCATTATCGGCATTAATCAGCACCTGGGCCGCCTGACCATTGGCGGCAGCTATATGAGCGAACAGTTCATGTCTTCCTTTGATACGGAATATGACAGCCTGCTCGGCGACAACATGAATCTGCCCCAGCAGTTGACGGTGGGCGCGGCTTATAATGTGCTGGATAATGTTGAGCTGGCGCTGGATTACCGCTGGACCGGATGGAGCAGTCTGGATGTCATGGGTGATTCCTTCGGATGGGATGATCAGCACATCGTCAAAGCCGGCGTCACCTGGGGGGTGAGCGATGCACTGGCCCTGCGGGCCGGTATCTCGCACGGTAATTCGCCGATCAAGGATGAGGACGTTCTGATGAATTCATTGTTCCCGGCGATCGTGGAAACACATCTTGCCTGTGGTCTGTCTTATGCGTGGGAAGATATCAGCGTTCATTTTGCTTATGTGCATGCCTTGGAAAACGAGCTCACCGGAACGAATGCGCCGATGATGCCGGGCGAAACGACCATCAGTATGTACCAGAACTCCTTTACACTGGGTGCGACGTACCGGTTCTGACCGTTTCATATCGTCTCGACAAAGGCCCCGCATGCGGGGCCTTTTTCATTGCCGAATATAATCACCTTCCAACCCTTGGAATACCGACTGTCAGCGCGTGTTGTTCCAACCCCTGGAAGTTTCCAATGATTGGAAGGCTATACTCCGTAGGCTTTGGCCAGGGTATCTGAAAGGTCATTCACCGTGGCCGTACCTTTTGCCGCCTTCCGCAGGCTGACCAGGCAGATCGGGCACATGGTGGCAATCTGGCCTCCGCTCTCTTTCAGCTGTTCCGCACGGGTGTCGGCGATGCGGTGCGACTCTGAAGGAAACAGCGATTCAAGCGGACCGCCGCAGCAATGTGTGTTTTTTCCGCAAAGGCGCGGTTCGGAAATTTTCGCGCCGGTTTTGGCGAGCAGTTTGCGCGGCTGTTCGACGATGTTTTCATGCCGGGCATAAACGCACGAATCGTGCAGCGAAAGTTCATCCGAAATCTGCGCATCGGGTTGCATGCCGCTTTCGGCCAGCACCTCTAAATAGCTTTTAACCTCGAAATCAAAATCATCGACAAATTCCGGCATCACCGTACGAAGCGTATGGGTGGTGTGCGGATCAACCGTGATGATCGTTGATACCCCGTTCTTTTTAAACATGTCGCAGACGCGGCGGGCATGCTTTGCAAAGGCGCCGTCAATGCCTTCGTCATAAACCAGAGCACCGGAATACAGCTCCTCGCCATAGAGGTATCCGAATTCCGTGCCGGACTTTTTCAGCAGCAGGGCAATGTTGCGCAGCATGTGGTCATAATCCTTCTGCTCATCCTTGGACGCCATCATGCCCATGAACGCCGTCATGTTGACGAACCTGTTCACATTGCGGCCGAGCCCGAAATATTTGGTGATGGATGAGTTTTCGAACCGGGCCATCTGGCCGGCCATGGCATCAATGATCGGAATCAGCTGATACATATGTCCGGTGTAGAGCACGGTTTTTCCACCCTTTGGAAGATTCAGGCCTTTGGCCCAGCGCGTGGCGGCCGCGGTTGAGATCGGCAGCACGCTTTTCCGCTGATTCAGGTTGTCGGCCAGAATGCCGAGAATGTCTTTGGTCGGTAATGGCATGGCGGCTCCTCAGGAAAGATTGAATTCCGTTTCGTTGATGTATTTGCGCAGGAAGCGGACGTTGTCCGCAATGTTGACTTCGGCCGGGCAGTTTTCCGCACACATGCCGCAGAGCAGGCAGGAATAGATGGTCTGAATGTTTTCCCTTACTTTGTCCTCCAGCCCCACCTGCACATACCGGAACAGTTTACGCGGGAGCATTTCGAGCCCCATCGGACAGACCGCAGTGCAGACCCCGCAATGCATGCAGGCGTCCGCATTGAAGATGTCAGAACATTTAACGGCCGAGGCCAGTTTACTGGATACCTTAGGCATGGGCTTCCTCCTCCTGTTCCTTCACTTCATATTTAAAATAGCCGTCCACATCCGGCCGGCCGGTTTCCTCGACCATGCCATAGCGGCGCATGGCCATGACCCAGCAGACGGTTTCATGATCCGGCCGGCCGAGGGCTTCTGAAATTTGAGGAATGGTTTTGGCGTCGTCCGCCAGTAGAGCGAAAATGCGGTCGCGCATAATCATTTCATCGCGCATCACTTCGCGCATATCCCGTCGTCCAGTACTCATGCTTCCACCACCTCTCTGCTGCAGGCATCAATCATTGCGGTAATCTGCCGGTCGGTATAGCCCTCGACTTCGATGGCATCGTGAGGACATATTGGAACGCATGCGCCTTCGCCTTTGCATAATGATTTAACGACCAGCGCCACTTCCTTTCCACCGCAGTCGATGCGTTCAATCGCGCCGTAAGGGCAGGCCTTCAGGCATTCATCGCACCAGATGCAACGGTCGGTATCCACGTTGGCCACCAGCGGTTCCAGGTCGACATACCCCTTCATCAGAAGGCCGCCGCTTTTGCTCACCGCCGCGAGGGCCGAACCGACGCTCTCGGCCATCGTTTTGGGACTCTGCGCCGACCCGGCAATGAAGACCCCGTCGATCACCGTTTCAACCGGGCGCAGTTTGATATGAAGTTCATTCAGGAACCCGTCTTTACTGACCGGCAGTTTCAGCCGATTCATCAGGGTTTCATTTTTCTTCGGTACCATACCGGTCACCAGCACGACGAGATCGACCGGGATATCGACCAGTTCTCCGCCCATGAGCTGATCCTTCACCATCACGTTCAGTCCGCCGGATTCTGCAGACACCACCGGCGGCTCCTGATCGGGATAGCGCATAAAGACGGCCCCTTTGCGCCGTGCTTCTTCATAGATGAGCTCGTTGTGTCCATAGGTTCGAATATC
>JBFJYX010000230.1:0-5307 GCA_041622415.1 Pontiella sp. | reverse complement strand
GTTCCGAACCAAATTTAAAGTCGATCAGATCAATCGCCGGAATACCGATTTCCAGGAAGGGGACATGGTCGTCAGTGATAATCGATCTTGAGAGAGTGAATCGATCGCGGAGGCCGAGCCGGTGCGCGGCATTGAGCGTTTCCTGCACCAGGTCCCGGGAGCTGTTATAGGGAATGGTAAACCTGAGATCTTTATCGCCGACCATATCCAGCAGGATCATGGCGCGGATCTTTTTATGATCGCCGGATTCCAGCAGCTGCCGGGCCATATGGCGGCTGCCGTGCAGGCCGTCGCCGGGAATATAACCGGCAATGCCTTCCTCGCCGTCAAAGAAGGCGAAGATCAGGCCGATGTCCGGCTGAACCCCCGAGGCCTGGATCATGCGGGCAAGTTCCAGTAGCACGCCGGTGCTCGAGCCCGAATCGTTGGCGCCCTGGAAGTTGTCGATGCCCGGCATGGTGTCGAAGTGTGAGCCGAGAATGACCCACTCCCGCTTTTTGCCGGGAATCATGCCGATGACGTTGATCATCGTCTTTTTGCCTTTCGGCGTCATATCGACGAATTCATCCAGGTCGGCATCGACGCCGAAGGTTTCCAGACGTTGGAAAATATGTTTGGCGGCTTTCCAGCCGGCGGGCGTTCCCGCATCGCGCGGCGAAAACTGCACCAGCGCCTCCACTTCGGCATAGGCCCGCGCGCCGTCGAAGTCCGTCAGGCCGTTCGCCTGTTCAACGGAACCGCATCCCGGCAGCACAGCCAGCAGGACCCCCAGGGCCATCAGGCCGCAGTTGCGTGATCCGGGGGTCTTCCAGGAGAAAGCGTTCAGCATAATGACTTATTCGGCCACAGCTTCTTCGCGGGATTTATAAATCCGCTCAATCACCGAGTCGCAGAGTGCCTTATCTTCTTTAAGGGCTCGAACGGCGGCGTCGCGGCCCTGACCGAGCTGCGTGCCGTCCATGGAAAGCCAGGATCCTTTTTTATCGATGATGCCGGCATCAATCGCCGCATCGATGACGGAACCCGTATAGGAGATGCCCTCCGCGTAGAGAATGTCGAATTCGGCCTGCGTGAACGGGGCGGCCACTTTGTTTTTCACCACTTTAACGCGGGTGCGGTTGCCGTAAACGGTACCGGAGGAATCCTTCAGCTGGCCGATGCGGCGGATGTCGAGGCGAACGGAGGAGTAAAATTTCAGGGCCCGGCCGCCGGGGGTGGTTTCCGGGCTGCCGAACATGACGCCCACTTTTTCGCGGATCTGGTTGGTGAAAATGCAGATGCAGCGGGAGTGATTAATGGCGGAGACGAGCTTGCGCAGTGCCTGCGACATCAGGCGGGCCTGCAGGCCGACGTGGGACTGGCCCATTTCGCCGTCGAGCTCGGCGCGCGGGGCGAGGGCGGCCACGGAGTCGACCACCACCACGTCGAGGGAATTACTCTTCACCAGCGCCTCGCAGATGTTCAGCGCTTCTTCACCGGAGTCCGGTTGGGAAACCAGCAGGTTATCAATGTCCACGCCGATCTTTTTGGCATAGCCGGGATCGAGCGCGTGCTCGGTGTCAATAAAGGCCGCAGCGCCGCCGGCCTTCTGGGCATTGGCAATCACGTGGGAAACCAGCGTGGTTTTACCGGAGGATTCCGGACCGTAGATTTCGACGATGCGGCCGCGGGGCAGTCCGCCGATGCCCAGGGCGAGGTCCACGGTCAGTGCTCCGGTGGAAATGGATTCAACGTGCTGGTTGGCTGCGGCATCGCCCAGTTTAACGATGGCGCCCTCACCATACTGTTTCTGGATCTGTGAAACGACTGCACTGAGTGCGGTTGCGGGGTCTTTGGGGGCGTCTTTTTTCGCGGCCATGTGTGAATCTCCTTCGTCAGCTGCCTGAGGGTTGAAAATGAAGTGCGCAATCTATCAAACCGCCCGGCGGTGTCAACGCAACCCGCTTCCAATCCCTGGAAAAAGTGCGCAACCCGTTTGGAATAAGAGGTCATGAAAAAAACTCGCATTGACTTTTAATTCTGGGATAGTCGCGCGCTTTTAACGGGATACGAACACAATCACAAAACGGAAAATTTCATGACCAAAACCAATAAGCTGTTCAAACTGACGATCGAACGTCCGCGTAATGTGAAGAACGACCTGCTCTCCGGCCTGACGGTGGCGCTGGCGCTCGTGCCGGAAGCGGTGGCCTTTTCCTTCGTGGCCAAAGTGGATCCGGTGATCGGTCTGTATGCCGCGTTTATGATGGGCCTGATCACGGCCATCTTCGGCGGCCGCCCGGGCATGATCTCCGGTGCAACCGGCGCCGTGGCGGTGATTTTTGCTCCGCTGATGATTGAACTCTCCCAGCCGGGCATCCTGCCCGAAGGCGTAACTAAAGAAGGCTACCTGTTTTCCGCCGTCATCCTTATGGGTATCTTCCAGATGATATTCGGGGTGCTGAAACTCGGTAAATTTATCCGCATGGTTCCGCATCCGGTGATGCTCGGTTTTGTAAACGGCCTGGCCATTATCATCTTTAAGTCGCAGTTCGAAATGTTCTATGTCGGCCACGGCGAGCATGCCCACCTGCTGCCGGGCCTCGACCTGGCCATTATGGGCGGGATGATTGCGCTGACCATGGCCATCAGCTTCTTCCTGCCCAAACTCACCAAGGCCGTTCCGGCCACGCTCGCCGGCATTATTGTGGTGACGGTCATTTCCATTGTGATGGGAAAAATGAATATCCACACGTCGCGCAACGTGCTCGATTTTGTGCAGGGCATGGATCCGACCAAGGAAACGATTGCCGCCGGTTTTCCAACCTTTGGAATTCCGCAGATCCCGTTTTCCCTTGAAACGTTCCGGCTGATCCTGCCGTTCTCCGCATTGGCGGCGGCGGTCGGCCTGATTGAATCGCTGATGACGCTGACGCTGGTCGATGAAATCACGGAAACGCGGGGACGCGGCAACAAGGAATGTATTGGCCAGGGCCTGGCCAACCTCGTGAACGGATTCTTCGGCGGCATGGGCGGCTGTGCCATGATCGGCCAGAGTATGATCAATATCCGCGGGGGCGGCCGCGGCCGTCTTTCCGGGATCTCCGCCGCGATCTTCCTGCTGCTGATTCTGCTGGTGGCCGCGCCGCTGGTTGAAATCATCCCGCTGGCCGCACTCGTCGGCGTAATGTTTATGGTGGTGATCGGCACGTTCGAATGGTCCAGCTTCCGCCTCGTCGGCAGCATTCCGAAAATGGATGTGTTCATCATCATCCTGGTATCCGTGGTGACCGTGCTGCACGACCTGGCCATTGCGGTACTCGTCGGCATTATTGTTTCGGCACTGGCCTTCGCCTGGGAGCACGGGAAGAAAATCCATGCGAAAATTGATAAGGCGGAAAACGGCGCCAAAATTTATAAACTCGAAAGTGCGCTCTTCTTCGGCTCCGCGCAGTCCTTCAAGGATCTGTTTGACCCGCTGAACGATCCGCAGGATGTGGTCATCGATTTTGCCAAGGCGCGCGTCTACGACCATTCCGGCATCGAGGCCATCAACAATATTACCGAACGCTATGCCGACCAGGGCAAATTCCTGCACCTGCTCAACCTGAGCCCGGATTGCCGGGAACTGCTGGATAAAGCCGAAAACATTGTTGAGCTCAGCGTGATCGAAGACCTCAACTGGCAGCACGTGGCCGACGACCGGTTGGCTTAGTCTTTCCTGGAGTGCGCCGGGAGCTGAAAGGCCGCCGCACTCCGGAAGGTCGCTTAAAAGATATGCGGAATAAAGTTCTGCTCGGCGTGCGGCGGACGTTCATAGTCGCCGTAATCCTGCCGCGGCGGGAGTTCGATCTGCTGCGGCGTCAGGTCTTCGTAGGGCACCTGGCTGAGCAGATGTGAGATGCAGTTCAGGCGTGCCTTCTTTTTATCGTCGGCTTCCACGACCCACCAGGGGCATTCCGGATAGTCGGTGCGCTCAAACATCTCGTCCTTGGCTTTGGAATACTCGACCCATTTTTTGCGCGACTTCATATCGATCGGGCTGATTTTCCAGCGTTTGGTCGGATCGTCCATGCGGTCTTTAAAGCGGCGCTCCTGTTCTTCGTCACTCACGGAGAACCAGTATTTAATCAGGATCGTGTTGGCGCGGATCAGCATTTTTTCGAACTGCGGACAGGAGATAAAAAATTCCTTCACTTCCTTTTCGGTGACAAATCCCATGACGCGGTCCACGACGGGGCAGTTGTACCAGGAACGGTCGAAGAGCACGATCTCGCCTTCAGCGGGAAGGTGGGGGACATAGCGCTGGAAGTACCACTGTTTCTCTTCGCGCTCGGTCGGCTTGCCTTTGGCGACCACGTTGCAGACGCGCGGGTTGAGGCATTCGGTGATGCGCTTAATGGTGCCGCCTTTGCCGGCGGCGTCGCGTCCTTCGAACAGGACCACGACCTTGAGGCCCTTGTGCTTGACCCATTCCTGCATCTTGACCAGTTCCACCTGCAGACGCCGTAATTCGGATTCATAGAATTCGCGCTCGAGTTTGCCGTTTTTTTTGTAGCCCTTTTTTCGTTTGTTGTCGTGCGACACGATATGCCTCCGTTGGGTTCTGCTCAATTCACGATGCAGTTTAGGAAGGCGCAGGGGAAGCGTCAATTTCCAACCCCGGGAAGATTGCGCTATGCGCAGGCCGCGCGAACGGGCGCGCTATTCGTGTCCGCCGAGGTCTTCGAGGCGGGTGGCCGGCGTTTTGTGCTTCACTGCTTCGAACTGATGTTCGCAGGTTTGGCCGGGATGCTTTTCCTTCCATTCCGCATAGGTGCCGTATTCATCGAGTTCATAAACCGACCACGCGGGGATGATGCGGCGCGCAATGCCGCGTTCAATCTGCTGCACGCCGCAGATGCGGCACTGGGTCCACTCCGTGGTGGGGCGGAAATAAATGATCACAGCGCAGATGACGATGACGACGAGAATGGGGGTGCGTAATTTCATGCCGGCAATATGACCGATCCGGCGCGGGCGGTAAAATTTTCAGTTCAACATTTTTCCAGGCCCTGGAAACGGCAGCGTCTTTGCCTTTGTTCAGGGCGGCCGCATAACCTCCTGAAAAGCGCCGGAATCGGGCCTGAAAACGGGGCATAAAAAAGTTTGAGAAATGGCCTTGCCAAGGCAGGGGGTTTTACCTATCTTCTCCACCTCTTATCACCGATGGCTGAGTAGCTCAGTTGGTCAGAGCAGCGGAATCATAATCCGCGTGTCGGGGGTTCAAGTCCCTCCTCAGCCACCATTTTTCAAGCCGCGTATGCGGCTTTTTTTGTTGCTGGAGAT
>JBFJYX010000229.1:0-5307 GCA_041622415.1 Pontiella sp. | reverse complement strand
CCTTCGATACGCGGCAGGCCGCGTTCCCGGGCCCAGCGCCCGTTGCCGTCCATAATGAGAGCAACGTGGCGCGGGATTTTTTCCAGGTTTTGGAGGTCAATACTCATAGAAATGAAGATTTAAGAATTCAGAATGAAGAAGGGCTGAGCTCAGGCGGCGCTGCCCTTTTATGGAAGCGTCGGTTGCAGACCCGTAATTCTTCATTCTGAAATCTCCATTCTTAATTAACGGTCCAGAACCAGGGTGCTCGAACGTTTGGGTCCAACGGAGAGAATGCTGACTTTTACGCCGGTGATCTCTTCGATGTATTCAACATATTTTCTGCACTGCTCCGGCAGCTCGTCCCAGCTGGTGCATTCCGTGGTGGGGGTGTTCCAACCTTTGAATTCTTCGTAGATCGGTTTGCAGCGGCCCAGCTTGCTGATGGATGCCGGAACGGTGTCGATGCGCTCGCCGTCGCATTCATAAGCCACGCAGACCTTGATGGTTTCCACGGCGTCCAGGACGTCGAGTTTCATCAGGGCCCATTCGTTGATGCCGCCGACCATAGCGGAATATTTGGCGACGACGGCATCAAACCATCCGCAGCGGCGCGGCCGTCCGGTGGTGGCGCCGAATTCGTCGCCGACTTTGGCGATGTGCATGCCCATTTCGTCGAACAGTTCGGTCGGGAAGGGGCCTTCGCCGACGCGGGTGGTGTAGGCTTTGACAATACCGATGCAGCGATCGATGGCTCCCGGGGCAATGCCCGATCCGGCCGGGGCGCCGCCGGCACCGGTGCTGGAGGAGGTGACGAAGGGGTACGTGCCGAAGTCGATATCGAGCATCACGCCCTGCGCGCCTTCAAAGAGGATTTCGTCGTCGTTTTTAACCGCTTCGTTAAGCATCGGAATGGTGTCGCGGATAAACGGTTTGAGATATTCAGCCGCTTCGGAAATGTCTTTAACGACCTCGTCGATATCCAGCGGCTCGCCGCCCATGGATTCGATGATGGTGTTTTTGTCGGCCGTCAGTGCACGGACGCGGTCGAGGAAATCGGCTTCGAGAATATCGCCGATACGCAGGCCGATGCGGTCCGCCTTGTCCATGTAGCAGGGGCCGATGCCGCGCTTCGTGGTGCCGATCTTTTTGCCTTCTTCCAGATTGCCTTCTTTGGTGCCGTCGAGGGCCTTGTGGTAGGGCAGGACAATGTGCGCGCGGTCGGAGATGAAGAGGCGGTCCTTCAGTTTGATGCCGCGTTCGACGAGTTCGGAAAGTTCGCTCTGCAGGCCGACAATGTCGACGACGAGGCCGTTGCCGATGACGCATTTGCAGTGTTCGCGGAGAATGCCGGACGGGGTGAGGTGGAGAACGTATTTTTCGTCGCCGATTTTTACGGTGTGGCCGGCGTTGTTGCCGCCCTGGTAGCGGACCACCCAGTCAACGTCGGCGGTCAGAACGTCGATAATCTTACCTTTACCTTCATCGCCCCACTGGGAGCCGATCAATACAGTTTTGGACATTTTGCAGCTATCTCCATTAGTAATTATCCGGTTATCGGAAGATCCGCATCATTCCGCCTTTTTTCTGATAACCACTAAAAAAGCCCGCTTTCACAAGGGGGCTCATGAATCGGGGAAATTAGGGAAAGCGGCCCTTCAGGTCAAGTTTCGAGCGGTTCAAACCCGGCCTGCGCCGCGCGGCCCGACCGCGTTTTAACCGCCCGGACGCCCGGATTCGCAAGGTTTACGCATGGGAGAAAAAAAGGGGTTTTGAATCCGCGGGGGGAATTTGGTTTTTAAGGTTGAACGATGCGGCTGAAAACAATCATTATGCGCTCACTTTTTGAAGGAATCGCTGTTTCAGAAATAAAAAAATTTCGCGGGGATTCCCTGAGTCATCAAGAAGGAGAATAGAAATGTTTCTAGAAGTTTATGCTGTAAAGCGCAGTGAATACACCGAGGAAACCGGCGTATCCCAGGTTCCTGAAAACAAGCGCCTGATTGAGATGACCGGTGCACGTGTGCGTCATTCCAGCCTTTTCCCCGACCGTGCAGAGATCATTCTGCCGAGCAAATCCACCTTCCTGGCAGCGGAAAGCTATGAAGAGATTGTGGAGCGGATTGCCGAGGCGATCGACGGGATTTCCCGTGTACCTGAATAGGGCATGACGCCTTGTTTAAACAGCCGGTCTTCTTGAGGACCGGCTTTTTTTGTGCCCTGAAGTTTATTGTTTGCACCGCGTCTAAACAGTAGGGTGCCCTCACATTTGAAAGGAGATTGCGCATGAAAGGATCACGACGCGGTTTTGTGGCCACATCCGTCGGGGGCGGCCTGGCGATGGCCGCCGGCACGGTGGAGGCCAAAACGGAAAAAACACCCCGGGTTGACCGACGCCCGTTCGGAAAGACCGGAGCGGAGGTGTCGATTTACGGCCTCGGCCTCGGCAGTGCATTTTTCAAGCCCTTTGCCGGAAAGCCGGACGAAGCGGCGCGCATGCTCGAGCGGGCCGTCGAACTGGGGATCAACTATTGGGATACCGCCCATTCCTACGGCAACAGCGAAGAGCTGATCGGCCCCGTGCTGGAAAAGCACCGCAGTGAAATCTTCATGGTCTCCAAAAGCCGGGCGGCAACCTACGATGAATTCATGAAAGAGGTGGAGGGCAGCCTCAAAAACCTCCGGACCGATTATCTCGATCTGTACCACATGCACAACTGGCAGCCGACGCGGGGTGATGCGACGCCCCAAGCACGGGAGGGCGCTTTCAAGGCCGTTACCCAGCTGAAGGAGCAGGGTGTGATCCGCAATTTCGGGGTGACCGGGCACAGCGGCGCGGAGATTCTGGTTCAGTGCGTCAAGGCATTCAATCCGGATGCCCTGCTGACCACGTTTCCGGCCAACCGGCCGGACGGCGGTAAATATGAAGACGCGCTCCTGCCGCTCTGCGTCGAGCGCAACATGGGCGTGATTGCCATGAAAACGGTCAAACACGTCAAGAATTCCGACCAGCAGCCGCGCGAGCTTATCCGCTATGCGCTGAGCCTGCCGGGCGTCAGTACGGCCATTGTCGGAACCGGCGATATCGACCATTTGGAAAGCAATGCCAAACTGGCAACGGCGTTTAAGCCGTTTGAAAAGAACGAGCTCAAAGCCTTTTCCGATAAAGTGGCGGTGAATATTCCGACGGGTCTGCCGCAGCCCTGGGACCTGCCCGGCTATGAAGACGGCATGCTGGCGTAAATTTACGTTGCCGGCTGTGCTGCTGGCCGCGGCGGCGGGTGCCGCGGCCGCCGAGCTGAAGCTGGCGGAATCCCGGGACCAGCTGACCTTCCTGAATTCCGAATCCTGGAAAACCGGGGAGGTGATGGGGCGGGCGGCGCTTATCCTGGATGTGCCGGGCGCGCAGCGGCCGCCGGTCAGGCGCCCGGGGGAGTTCGCCCTGCTGAAATCGGAACACCCGGTCCGCGAATTTACGGTTGCGGCTGCAACGCTCATGCCGGAGCAAATTAAATACCGCGACATCTGCCTGATCTTCGGATATCAGGATGACACCCATTTTTATTATGCCCACGTTTCATCGTATCGCGATGAGAAGCACAACGTGATCATGCGGGTGGAGGGCGATCAACGGATGCGGATCAACCGGGAAGCAGATCCGGAACCGCGGCTTTCCAATGATTGGAAAACCGTTCGTGTGGTTCAATCCGCAAACGGGTTCATTGCGGTTTATGTGGATGATATGGAAACCCCGCTGCTGACCGCGCAGGACCGCACCTATCCGGCAGGAAAAATCGGCTTCGGCGCTTTTGATGACCGCGCCGCATTTTTTGCTCTCTCGTACTGACCTTACGGGGCTTAATTCAGGACTTTGCGAATGGCTTCGATGTCGGCCTGAATCTGCACTTTGAGCGCTTCGGCGTTTTCGAACACCTCGTCCCCGCGGATGTATTCGATGTAGCTGACTTCCACATGCTGGTCGTAGAGATCGAGGTTGGAAGCATCGATCAGGTGGACTTCGAGCACCTGCGGTTCGTTCTGGTGGAAGGTTTCGCGATGGCCGATGTAGGCCGCGGCGTTGTAGATCGTTTTACCGACGCGCAGCCGGGCGGCATAGATGCCGCGCGGCGGAAGCATTTCATTTTCCGGATCGATGTTGGCGGTGGGATAGCCCAGTTTGCGGCCGATTTTCTCGCCGTGTTCCACTTTTCCGATGGTTGAAACCGGGCGGCCGAGCATTTCGGTGGCCTCTTTGAGGTGGCCCAGTTTGATGGCTTCGCGAATGCGGGTGCTGGAGACGCGCTCATCCTTCCATTTGACTTCGGGATGGGCGGAGAACCACATGCCGCGCTCTGCGCAGAGCCCGGTGAGCATTTCGGCATTGCCGGCGCGGTTGCGGCCGAAGGTCCAGTCCTCGCCGACCGAGATGCCGGCCAGGCGCGGAATACAGGTGCAGAGGTGGTCGAAAAAGTCGAGCGGCTCCTGTTTCATGAAATCGAGGGTGAAGGGCTGGAGGATGCAGCCATCCACGCCCAGCTGCTGCAGGTAAAGGCACTGCTGGTCGGTGGTGAAAATCAGCGGCGGTGCGCGGTCGGGCCGCAGGACCTTGGCCGGGTGGGGATCGAAAGTGAATACCCAGGCTTCACCCCCGATGGCTTTGGCCTGCTCCATCGCTTTGCCGATGACCGCGCTGTGGCCGATGTGAATGCCGTCAAAGCTGCCTGCTGCCAGCACGACCTGGGTGTCGGCTTCGTGATATTCTTCCAATGCGTGGATTATTTTCATGGGGCGTGATGCGTGACGGGCAATGCGTAATGATCGGGTTTGAGTAAACTGCGCATTAGGGATTACTCGCCACTCCTTACTTAATTAAATCGTGCAGGTGAATGATTTTTTCGCTCAGGGTTTCTCTGTCGCATTCCAGAATCTCATCCATCGTAAAGGCCTTGTCAACCGAGAGGGGGCCGGAGTCGGTGCGGCGCAGGGCATCGAGGCTGCCGCCGACGCCGAGTGTATTCCCGATGTCGTGGGCCAGGGTGCGGACATAGGTGCCCTTGGTGCTTTTGACGCGGAATTTCACGATCGGGTTTTCAAACTCGAGAACATCAAATTCAAAGACCTCGATTTTGCGGGGCTCGCGTTCGATCTCCTGTCCTTTGCGCGCCATTTTATAGAGCGGTACGCCGTCCTTTTTGATGGCGGAGACCATGGGGGGAATCTGTTCGATCGGCCCCATAAAGTGGTCGGCGATCACCTTTTCGACCATTTCGCGCGTGATGTGCGAGGCGTCTTTTTCTTCGAGGATTTCGCCGTCGGCATCCTGCGTGT
>JBFJYX010000228.1:0-5310 GCA_041622415.1 Pontiella sp. | reverse complement strand
GCATTGTGGCCGCATAAAATGCGCGGCCCTTTTGCTTAAATCCATGCAGGTTCCAATGTTTGGAACTCGGTGTTCTCCGTGCCCTTTGTGGTAGATCAAAAAGGTCAGTCCCGCGTTTAGTCATCCAGAAAGCGGTTGGTCGGATATTTTAACCTGAAGCGGGTTGCTGGAGGTCGTTGGTTTTGCGGAACTGGGTGGGGCTGGTGCCTTTGTGCTTTTTGAAGAAGCGGGAGAAATAGTATTCGTCGTTGAAGTTTAGTGCGGCCGCGATTTCGCCGATTCTTAACCCGGTGTAGAGCAGCATTTCGGAGGCCTGGTCGACGAGTCGGCGCTGGAGGAAGGTTTTGAGCGGCAGGCCGAAATCGCGCCGGAAATTTTTCGAGAGCATATCGCGGCTGATGCCGGCGGCCTGGGCGAGGTCGTTAATGGTCAGCTGGGCGTCGGGCTTTTTTTCAATCTGTTCGAAAATCAATTTATAGCGCTCGCCGAGGAACAGCAGTTCCGGCAGCCGGCCTTCGTCCTTATTCATGAAGGTGCTCGAATGTTTCAGCAGCAGCGCCTGCAGCATCAGGATATCGCGGGGCGAGCCGGTATGATCCATCAGCTCCTGAACCTGCAAAATCTCATGGTCCGAACTTGCGGCCATACGGCAGTCGCTGATGCCGTCGAGCAGGTCAACACATCCGAAGGCTTCCAGTACATAATGAAAAGCGACGACGCCCGTTCCTTTTTCAAACCGAAAAGAGAGCTCGGCATTTTTCGGCATAAAATAGATGTGGTTGGTCCGCAGCTCGAGTTCGCTGATCACGCTTCCGCGATCCATATGTCGAATCCATCCGCCGGTGCAGCGGAAGATGAAAAAGAGGCGGTTCATCGGGAAGGTGTTGTGGCCTTCCCATTCAAAATCATGCAGGCACAGGGCGTGGTTGACTTTGGTTCGCAACCGGTTGGCCGTTTGAAGAAAGGCGGTGTTATGCATACAGGACTCCTAAAAGTACAAATCTATACCCCTTATGTGCATTTACATGTTTTGCCTTTCAACTTATTTTCACAAAAATAAAACAGGGGTTGTGTTATGACGCATTTCAGTCCAGCCGCCGATTGGCCGGTGCTCAGGAAATATGACGGGGATCATTTGGGGAAAATTGCGATGCCGCTGGGCGGTATCGGCACCGGAACGGTTTCGCTCGGCGGCAAGGGCGATTTGCGGGACTGGGAATTGTGCAATGCCCCGGATAAGGGCTTTGTTCCGTTTTCGGATCTGGATGAGACGCGACGGGTGGCTCCGTTTTTCTGCGTGCGTTGCTGTGATCCGTCCGGTCGAATTGATGCGCGTATGCTGGAGGGTCCGGTTGAGCTGACGGACTATGAGGGCCAGTTTGGTACGCGGGTGCCGAATCATGGATTCCCGCGTTTCCGGGATGCGGAATTCCATGCGGCTTATCCATTCGGGCAGGTGGTGCTGAGCGATCCGGAAATGCCGGTGCGGGCCCGGCTGAAAGCCTTTAATCCGCTGGTGCCGGCCGACCCGGAGGCCAGCGGGCTGCCGGTGGCTGTTTTGACCTACGAACTTGAAAACCTTTCCGGCGAAGAACTGGATGTGTCGGTGTGCGGGACCCTTCCGAATTATATCGGCGATGAAAACGGGTGTTCGCCGGTACCGCATGAGGCGGGCGGCTTTGCCGGTGCGCGGGGCAATCGCAACGAGCTGCGTGAAGCTGACGGCCTGAAAGGGATTTTCATGCATGCGCCGGAACTTCCGGCAGACTGCCGCCACAAAGGCGATATCTCGCTTTCAACGCTGAGCGACGGAACCGTTACGAGCCGCACCGCCTGGAAAGACATGGGCTGGGGCGGGACCAAGCTCGATTTCTGGCAGGATTTTACGGAGGACGGCCGGATTGAAGAGCGTGCGTCGGTCAGCGATCGTCCCGCGGCCTCGCTGTGTGTGCAGCAGCGACTGCCCGCCGGGGAGAAGACCGAAATCACGTTTCTGATTACCTGGCACTTTCCGAACCGGAAAGGCTGGAGCCCCAATTTTCATTATCCGGAAATGCAGACCTGTCAGGACCGGCCGACGGTGGGCAACTATTACACCACGCTCTATGCAGACTCGTTTGACGCCGCCGTAAAAATCGCCCCGCGGCTGGCCGGGCTGGAGCGGCAGACGCTGACGTTTGTGCACCGCTTCATTGGTTCCGACCTGCCGGCGGTGGTCAAAGAGGCCGCGCTGTTCAACCTGAGTACACTGCGGACGGAGACCTGTTTCCGCACGGCGGACGGCCGGTTCTTTGCCTGGGAGGGATCGTGCGACTGTTCGGGCTGCTGCGAGGGATCCTGCACGCATGTCTGGAACTATGAGCATGCGACGGCCCTGCTGTTCGGCAGCCTTGCCCGCGATATGCGGGAAATTGAATTCCTGCACGGCACCGGCGATCACGGGCATATGAGTTTCCGGATCGGGTTGCCGCTGGAGACCGATGCGCGGGTGTTCAAAATTGCCGCCGCCGACGGGCAGATGGGCTGCATCATGAAGATGTATCGCGATTGGCAGTGGTCCGGCGATGATCAATGGCTCGAACAGCTGTGGCCGCAGGTGCGCAAAGCGCTGGAATTCTGCTGGATTGAGGGCGGCTGGGACGCCGACCGCGACGGGGTGATGGAAGGCTGTCAGCACAACACCATGGATGTGGAGTATTACGGCCCCAATCCGCAGATGGGGTTCTGGTATCTCGGCGCGCTGCGCTGCGCCGCACGGATGGCGGATCACCTGGGCGATACGGCCTTTGCGGCCGAATGCCGCCGGCTGGAAGAAGAGGGCGCGCGGCGGCTGGAGGCACAATGTTTTAACGGCGGATTTTTCGAGCAGGTGATTCAACCCCCGGCAATGGATGCCGTGGTGGCCGACGGGTTGACGCACAACATGGGCGCGGCGGATCGGTCCAACCCGGACCTGCAGCTGGGAGCCGGCTGCCTGGTTGATCAATTGGTCGGCCAGTACACCGCCCATGTGCTGGGCATCGGCTGGCTGTCGGACCGCGCAACGCACCGCAAAACGCTGGAGTCCATTTACCAATTCAATTTTAAGCGCGGCTTTCAGGATCACTTCAATCATTTCCGCAGCTTTGTGCTGGGGGATGAATCGGGGACGCTGATGGCGTCGTATCCGAATGGGCGCGCACCGGATAATCCGTTTCCTTATGCCAACGAAGTGATGACCGGTTTTGAGTACACCGCGGCCGTTCATATGCTGTATGAGGGCATGACCGAGCAGGGGCTTGAGCTGATCGGCGCGATCCGCGACCGCTACGACGGACGCAGGCGCTCTCCGTTCGATGAAGCCGAATGCGGGCATCACTATGGCCGGGCGCTGGCGGCCTGGTCGGCCGTTCCGGCGCTGACCGGGTTCCGATACTCCGGGGTTGAAAAAACGATGCAGTTTACGGCGCGGGCGGGCACCCATTTCTGGTCGAACGGCGACGCCTGGGGCACCTGTGAAGTTCAGGAAGGCCGGGCAGTGCTCACCGTACTTCACGGCCGCCTGGCGCTGGAGCGTTTTTGTCTCGATAACGGAACGGCCTGCACGGAATCCTTTGCCCTGAAAGCCGGGGAGAGCAAAGCGCTCTGTCTTTCCTGATTCCGGGATGATCGGTTCATCTTTCTTCACGCGGAGCAGGCGGCTCGTCTGCCCAGAAGAATGGAAGAGTCACGGCCATCGCGCCTTGGGCTCAGCGGACCGCTCTATGCATTTTCCGCTTTTCGATCGGGCAGCATGGAGCCGTCGACCCAGCGGCCTTCGACGAGGATTTCTTTCGGGGTGGCGGGAATGCCGTAGTTGTTCTCGTTGAGCTGGGAGACGAGCGAGAGAATGGCGGTGCGGCCGATCTCTTCGGCGTTCTGGTTGATGCCGGCATCGATGGGGTTGTCGTGTCGGCTCATCGAGACGAGCCCGATGTCGTCCGGAATACGGCAGTCGAGTTTTTCCAATGATTGGAACATGTGCGGCGCGCTGCAGATGATGGCATCGGGTTTCTGCCGTTCGATCCAGCGCCTGATGGTTTCCAATCGCTGGAAGGAATCTTCATCCGGCAGGAAGAGCGGTTTGAGCTGACGGGAGCGGGGCAGGGCCTGCTGGGCCCAGAGATAGCCGGCGCTGAAGAGGCGGTGGCGGAGATATTGCCCCGCAAAGCCGATGCGCCGGTAGCCGCGCTGCTGTACCTGCTCAAAGGCCAGGATGGTGTTGGTGACCTGAGCGCTGGAGACAAAGTTGACGTTGAGCGCGCGCAGGCTTTCGCCGAAGCGCACCATGGAATAGTCCTTCCACGGAAAGTGGCCCAGCTCGTTTGCGGACGGTTCTTCAAACTGCGGGGTGGGGGAAAGAATCAGGCCGCGAATGCCGCGCGCTTTAAAAATGGTGTGCATGCGCTGGAGGGATATTTCCGAGCGTTGGAACTCTTCGAGATGAAACCCCAGCTTTTCGGCGGCTTCGCGCGCGCCTTTCCAGTAGAGGTTGAAGACGCCCTGCTCACGCTGTTTTCCCGGATGGCGCTGAAAGTTGAGCCAGGCCAGTACGGCATTCGCCTTTTTTTCGTGCCGGCTGTGGCGATAGCTGGAGAGGGCGGAGAGCATGGGGTCGGGCGTGTAGCCCATCTCCTCGGCCTTTTGCTGCACGCGCAGCCGCATGGCTTCCGAAATGCGCGGATCGTTGCGCAGGGCGTAGGAGACGGTCATCTTTGATACGCCGAGTGCATCGGCAATATCGCTGTAGGTTATGCGCTTTTTATTCATCGTTGCCTGTTTAAAAAAAACCGTGAATATACGTGAATGAACGTAAATAAATAAGGGGCTGATGCGTTTCTATTCATGTTTATTAACGATAATACATCCGGGTTTAGATGGGTTGGTTGTACAGGTAAAATAAAATAGGGCTGTTTAATTTCCGGGGCAAGGGTATTTATGGATGTTCATTTTCCGATTTAACTCAGGAGGAATCAGTATGCGGACAGTATTAATTGGATTGGCGGCGGCGCTTTCGGCGGCGGCTTTTGCGGCGGAAAAGCCGATGAACGTGATTGTGATCACGACCGACCAGCAGCGTGCGGATGCGATCGGCGCGTGGGGCAATGACTATATGGTGACGCCGAATATGGATCGCCTGGTGCGCGAAGGGATCAGCTTTAAACGGGCGTATGTGTGCGGTTCAACCTGCATTTCTTCGCGCGCGGCGTTTTACACGGGGCAGTTTGCGCATAACACCGGATGCTATGGTTTCCAGGACTGGGCGCACAACCGCAGCTGGGTGGAGGATAT
>JBFJYX010000227.1:0-5322 GCA_041622415.1 Pontiella sp. | reverse complement strand
CGAGTTGTAAATCATGTCATAGCCCCAGGCGACGTACTGCATGAACCCGCCCTCTTTCACCAGGTTGCCGGCGGCACCGGCCTGGGTACGGGCATAGCCGTTCACCGGATCGCAGAGCTGCTTCAGATAGAGCGCGGCCTTTTCGGCATATTTCATTTCGCCGGTCAGCTGATACGCCACCGCGCAGCCGAACATTTTTTCATGCTCCTTGAGCTCGTAGATATATTCCTGGTTGGTGTGCCGCGAAAGTTTGCCGAAGTTCACCGCCGGCACCGTCCATTCGTCGGCATCTTTAATGTATTTCGCCGCCGCTTTTTTGGCCCATTCAACGGTCGCGGCCTTTTCGCGGATGTCATCCCAGCGTTCTTTGGTGTGCAGTACGTAAGGGTGTTCCAGATAGGCCAGCGTAATATATTCAATCGTCCCGGCGTCGCGGCCGTTGGCCACGGCCTGGATGGTCTGCACTTCGCGACCGCCCGGTGCCACGCGCCCGGAAACCGTCACGCGGACTTCAGCGGTTTTGCTTTCGCCCGGAGCCAGCGTCAGCTCCGCAGGAGTGATCACGGTCTCCATCACTTCACGGCCCAGAACGCGGCGGGAAAGGTTGACCACCTGCGGCTTGTCGGTGCAGTTGGACACCTCCAGCGCATAGACCGCATCTTCGCCGCCCTTGGCGGAAGCGGACCGGACTTCGCTTTCAAGCGCCAGCGTATCGCCTTTGATCAGCTGCGGATTACGCAGCTTGATTTCGCCGGCCGAGCCGTCCGCAAACGCAGCGTTCACCGCAAAGGTCTTGATGGTTTCGAGCATATTCGGCATCGACTGCTCCAGGCTGAACGAGGTCAGCGGAATCGTGACCGTGTGCCAGCCTTTGCCGACCAGGCCGAAGGCGGAGGAATAGGCATTCACCACCTCTTCGCTGCCGCCGTACACTCTGCGGGCCGCCGTTTCCACAACGGCTTCCCCCTTCAGCGGTGTGTCGGACGGCAGATAAACCTCAAACCGAACCCCATAGAAATTTTTCCAGTATCCGGAACCGTCATGCCGCCAGGCAAGGCCGGCAGGATACCAGCCTTTCTCACCGTCGGGATAGGTGAAGGCGGCTTTTCCAGGCATTGGAATTTTCCCGTCATTGGAAATGCCTTCCCACGCATCGAGATTCGCCAGCTGTTCCGCGGCATCCTTTTCCCAACCGGGCAGGTTGGCGTACATATCCTTCGGATCGGGTGCGGCAAAACAAAGCGAACCGGTGAACAGGACGGCTAAAACAAGTGACGATCTCATAGAGTGGTTTCCTTCTTACTGATTTCTGAAATGTGCGGTACGGGCCGCCCGCTTTTGACCGATAATCCGGAGCAGAACACCGGCCAGCACCACAATGCCGCCGCAGACAAGAACCAGCATGCGGGATTTGAGGTCGTTGGGCACCAGCAGCAGCAGCAGCGTCAGTCCGCCGTAGGCCAGGCAGAGATTCGCCAGCACCAGATACTGGCGACTGTCGCATTCATAATCGGGCTCATGCTCCTGGGCACGATTGATCGGGGTGTTCATTTCCGTCATAAATTCATCCACCTGTTGGTTGTACTCAGGGCTGGAGTATTTATGGAAAAGCATGGTGAAGAAAAACCAGACCGTGCAGGAGATAAAGATGACACCGGTGGTCACCGTAATCTTCATATCGCCGAGCTCCTGGTCATTGAGCGGCGTTGCATACCAGGTGTCGCGAATAACATCGAGCCAACCCCATGCGGTGAACCCGATGTGAAGAACGACGGATACAAAGAATCCGACCACCATCGTGCTCCAGCCCGACCAAGCCGGCACTTTTTTCACGAACATGCCGTAAAGCATCGGCAGCGCGGCGGGCAGACCAATGGCCGCCGAAGCCAGCAGAATCAGGTCGAACAGTTTCAGGCCTTTGATTTGCGAGAACAGGATGGCCACGGCCATCCAGACCAGTCCGTAGACCAGAATAAAGATTCGACCGACCAGAATCTGGCTGGTTTCACTGGCGTCTTTCTTGACCACACGAATCCAGAAGTTCCGCACAAAACCGGCCGAGTAGACATTGAGCATACTGTTCATCGAGGTCAGGCTGGCGGCGAAGATACCGCAGACGAGCAGGCCGAGCAGGCCTTTCGGGAGCAGCTCCATGACAATCGCCACATAGGCCGCTTCATTCGGATTGTTGAGCTGCGAGAACTGCTCCATGGTGGCCAGATCCGGAAAGATGATGGATGCCCCGATGGCCGGGATGATCCAGATGGCCGGCAGAAGTACAAAACCGACCACGGATACCCATGCCGCGAGCTTGGCTTCGCGGCCATCTTTAACAAACAGGTAACGCGCTGCGCCGGACTGCATGGAGTTGGCAAATACAATCTGGTTGATCAGCAGCAGGATCGAAAAGACGATGGTCACACTCGGACGCTCAAACGCTGTCCAGTCCGAGGGCGTAAACGCATGCATCTGGCTGACCAGTCCGCCGAGGCCGCCGATCTTTTCATGCCCGAGGGTCAATACCGCCATGATGAGGGTAATCACCAGCACCACCATCATCTGCACAAAGTCACCGGCCGTTGCCGCCCAGGAACCGCCCAGCAGGGTCATGATAATGGTTACCCCGCCGAGGATCAGGATGATCAACAGCATACTGGCGCCGAACACGCCCGACATAAAGACGGAGATGGTGTAGAGCATAATGCCGCCGAAAAACGTCATAAAGAAGAGCGGCAGCCAGTTGAAGATCTGCTCACTGGTATTGCCGAAGCGCTTGCGAATGGCCTCCACGGCCGTGATCACGCGCATCTGGCGGAAGCGCGCTACCGTAAACAGGACGGTGGTCAATGTCGCGATGGCATTGCAGACAAAGAGAATCAGAAAGAAGGTTCCCGTCTCATAGGCCTTGCCGGCGCCGCCGGTGAACGACCAGGCCGAAAACGAGTTCATAAAGGCCGAGCTGCCGACCACCCACCAGAGCATGCCGCCGCCGCCGCGGAAAAAGTCGGACGCCGTTTTACTGAAGCTTTTATAGATCGGCCCCAGCGACAGCATGAAAACCAGATAAACGCCGATTACGATATAGTCAAAAATACTCATCATTCCCCCTGATTCACCGATCAGATGACCGGTTGCACCGTGTTCTAACCATTAATCTACAACTGAAAGGAGCGGGTCAACTTCCCCCACTCCACCT
Organism: Pontiella sp.; assembly: GCA_041622415.1. Lineage (GTDB taxonomy): Bacteria > Verrucomicrobiota > Kiritimatiellia > Kiritimatiellales > Pontiellaceae > Pontiella. The sequence continues at coordinate 2,126 of JBFJYX010000227.1, read as the reverse complement.
TTTATACAGCACATTCGCACTCATCCTCGATCGTGAGTTCGAGGACTTGGCGTATATCATTCGAGGCCGCTCCGACCTGCACTTCAAAACGTCCGGCATTCACCATGTAGCCATGGCGGCTTTCATCCCAGTACCGGAGGGCGGCAACCGGACAATCCAGCTCCACACGCACCGTTTCGCCGGCTTTAAGTTCCAGGCGCCGGAACGCCGCCAGGCTGTGTACGGCCTGCGGAACTGCCGGATCCTTATGGCGGACATACAGCTGGGCCACTTCCGCCCCGTCGACCGAACCGGAATTCGTGAGATCGAACGATACCTTATAAATATCATCCTTCATGGAAGCCTTCAATGCACCGTACTCGAACTGCGTATAACTCAGGCCATGGCCGAAGGCATAAAGCGGGGTGCCCTCAAAATAGCGATAGGTCCGCTTCGTCATGTTGTAGTCGTAGTAGTGCGGAAGATCTTCCGTGGAGCGGTAGAAGGTTACCGGCAGTTTGCCGGACGGGTTGCACTCACCGAACAGTACATGGGCCACGGCCGTGCCGGCCGCCTGGCCCGGATACCACGCCTGCAGGATGGCGGGCAGATGCTCCGCTTCCCACGGGAACGCCATCGCGCCGCCGCTGCAGTTGATGAAGACCACCGGTTTTCCGGTGGCATGCAGCTCTTTGAGCAGGGCCGTCTGAACCGCCGGCAGTTCAATGCGCGTGCGGTCGCCGCCGTTAAATCCTTCGATCAGCACCGGCATCTCTTCGCCTTCGAGCTCACCGCTGATGCCGCCGAAATACAGGACCACATCCGCTTCGGAAGCCTTGTCCACCGCCGAGGTAAACATCGACGAATCAAATTCGGGATTCTCCTTCGGCATGGCCAGCGGGCAGCCGTCGTCGATCAGCAGTTCAACCGCATCGCCGAGCGCATCACGCAGGCCGGCAAGGAAGGTGATCGGTGCGGACGGATCGCCGTGATAATTGCCCAGCAGCGCTTCCACCGAATCCGCATTGGAGCCGATCACGGCCACTTTCCGAAGTTTGGATTTTTCCAAAGGCAGGAGATGGTCGTTCTTCAGCAGCACCATCGATTCTTCGGCCGACTTCAGCGCCAGGGCCTTATTGGCCTCGGAGTCGTTCTGGTCGAGCGAAATCGAAGACCACGATACGGTTTCCGGCGGATCAAACATGCCCAGCCGGAAGCGGGTGCGCAGCAGACGGTGCAGCGCAAGATCAATTTCCTCATCGCTCACCCGGCCCTCATTGCGGGACGTCAGCAAACTGCCGTAGGTGACCCCGCAGTCGAGGTCGCAACCGGCCTTGATCGCACGCGCCACGGCTTCTTCCGCCGTTTCAACGATGCGGTGGTGCGCATAGATACTGCGGATCGCCCCGCAGTCGGCCACGACATGGCCGTCAAATTTCCATTGATCCCGAAGCAGCTCGGTCAGCAGGAACGGATTGGTGTTGCAGGGTTCGCCGAAGAGGCTGTTATAGGCCCCCATCACCGACTCCACGCCGGCCTCGCATACTGCCGCCTCGAACTGCGGCAGGTAGGTTTCATACAAATCGCGTTCGGTCGGTTTCACATCGAAAGAACGGCGCCCCGGTTCGGGTCCGCTGTGTACGGCATAATGTTTGGCACAGGCCGCCACCTTGAGGCATTTTTCATCATCGCCCTGCAGGCCCTTGATAAATTCAACGCCCAGCCGCGTCGTGAGATACGGATCTTCGCCGTAGGTTTCCTGCCCGCGGCCCCAGCGGGGATCGCGGAAAATATTGATATTCGGCGACCACATGGTCAGGCCCTGGTTCCGGTGATACACCGACACCTTGCCCAGCGCATTGAATTTGGCCCGCGCTTCGGTTGAAATCGTATCCGCAACCTCGAACAGCAGGTCGGTATCCCACATGGCGGCCAGGCCGGTCGCCTGCGGAAATACCGTGGCAAAGCCGTTGCGCGCCACGCCGTGCAGGCACTCGTTCCAGTAGTCGTAGCCGGGAACATCCAGCCCCTGGTAGGCGGGGAAGCTGGTGTAGTAGGTGCCGGCGCCGGTACCCGCCCAGCGGTGATCCTGGATCATGCGCCAGGTATCGCGCACCACCTCGTCGCGCACTTCCGTGGCCATGCTG
>JBFJYX010000226.1:0-5326 GCA_041622415.1 Pontiella sp. | reverse complement strand
TTCAGGCATACAGGTCATCTTTACCGGCAGTACCGCCGACCGGGAAAAGATGAAACCGGTACTTGCCCGTAAATTTCCCGTTTTCACCGGCCAATCGCTGCTGATCTCTGCGGGATTGCTCAAACTGTCCACCCTGGTGCTGGGCGGTGATACGGGAATGCTTCATCTGGCCGTCGCACAGGGAAAGCGTACCCTGATGCTCTTCAATAACCGGTCAGCGGGCCGCGCGGCGCCGTTTCAGCATAACGAGTGGGTCATCGACATTTCCGGAAACCGCAGCATTAAAGATATTCCCGCCAAAGCCGTAATCGACGCATGCGGCCAATCATTCCCGGCCGCTCATATTTTCCACCACAGACGTACCGCTGCGGCCATGTAGGTTCCCGCTTGCCGATTCCGGATAGGTTCAACGAGCTTCGAACAGCGGCGCCGGCACCGGTGTTGATCGGCGGACGCCGATTCTGAACATTCACCCTCGCAGTCCGATAACCCGGCACCCTCAACGGGGTAACCGTATTCTAACATTTAAAAGATTGTTAGCGTTCGGTAAATGGGAAACATTGACGCCATGGAAAAGATCAAAATTCTGGTTGTAGAGGACGAAGCCCCGATTCAGGAACTGCTGCAGTTTAACCTGGAGCGCAGCAAATACCGCGTAAAGGTTGTAGACTCCGGCGAAGAGGGCATCACCACCGCCCGGGAGTTTCAGCCCGACCTGATCCTGCTCGATATCATGCTGCCGGGCGCCGACGGCCTGGAGGTCTGCAAAAAGCTGAAGGCCGATCCGAAGACGGAGCCCATTCCGATTATTATGCTCACTGCGCTCTGCGAAGAGGCGGATGTGGTGACCGGTCTCGAACTGGGTGCGGATGACTATATCACCAAACCCTTCAGCCCCCGGGTTCTGCTGGCCCGCGTGAAAGCCGCGCTGCGCCGCATTTCGACCCGGAAACCGGTGGTGAACGAAGAGCTCATCAAGGTGCACAACATTACGGTGGATATCGGCCGGCACAAAGTCGAAGTCGAAGGCGGGGATGTTTCGCTGACGTTTACCGAATTCAAGGTGCTCCAGCTGCTGGCTCAGCAGCCCGGCCGCGTCTTTACCCGCTACCAGATCGTGGATGCGGTGCACGGCGAAGATTATCCGGTCACCGACCGCTCCGTCGATGTCCAGATTGTCGGACTGCGGAAGAAGCTGGGGGCCGCCGGTAAATATATTGAAACCGTCCGCGGAATCGGATACCGCTTCAAGGAAGAAGAGTAAGGCCGGGTGACCCCGTTGAAGAGTGAACGCATTTCAGGAAACCGGATGAGCCGGCGTACGCTTCGGCCTCTGCCCCCTTTCACGCTTTTAACCGGCAACCCCAAAGGGTGTCGATGAAGAAAAAACACCTGTTCTGGCTGCTGCTCCCCTCCTACTGGCTGCTGACGGCCGGCGCGATTGTGGTGGTGGCGCTCTATGCCTACCAATCCATGTCCAACCTCTATTTCCAGGCCCTGGAAAAAGATATCTTCACCCGCGCCACCCTGCTGACCTATCAGGTTCAGGAACTTCACCAGGCACACGATTTTTCCGGTGTTGACGCCCTGTGCAAAGAAATCGGCCAGGCATCCGGAACCCGGTTCACCGTCGTTATGCCCGACGGCACCGTGATCGGCGATTCGCATGAAAACCCGAAAAAGATGGAACAGCATGCAACCCGCCCGGAAGTCTACCGGGCACTCGGCGGCCAAACCGGTCTGGATACCCGCTTCAGCCGCACGGTCAAAGAGGAGATGATGTACGTTGCGGTTCCGCTGCAGAACGAAAACCACGAAACCGTCTGTGCCGTCCGCGCGGCGCTGCCGATGACCGATATCGAGCAGGAGCTCAACACCATGGTCCGGCGGGTCGTCAGCGTCTGCATTCTGGCCGGCATCGTGGCCATGGGCGTCTGCATCATCATGGTGCGCCGCATCACCCTTCCCCTGCATAACATGAGCCGCGCCGCCCGGAGCTTTGCCGAAGGCGATTTCCACCTCCGGGTGCCCCGCCAGGCCACGCTGGAACTCGACGAGCTGGCCGAATCGCTCAATATCATGTCCGAACAGCTCAACACCACCCTCTCCACCATCAGTGAACAGCGCAACGAGCAGAACGCTGTGCTTTCAAGTATGGATGAAGGGGTGCTCGCCGTGGATAAAAAAGAGCGCATCATCCATATGAACCGCGTGGCCGGCGAAATCCTCGACGTCGACCACCACCAGGTCAAGAAACAGCTCGTGCCGCAGATTATCCGCTACGCCAACCTGCAGGAATTCATCAAAGCCCTGCTCGGCTCCCAGCGCCCGATCGACCGCGATATGAGCCTTATCGGGGACGTGGAAAAACAGATCCAGGCCAGCGGGACCGTCCTGCTCAATGCCGACGGCCAATCCATCGGGGCACTGATTGTGCTGCGCGATGTCACCCAGCTCCGCCATCTCGAAACCGTCCGGTCCGATTTTGTGGCCAATGTGTCGCACGAGCTGAAAACGCCGATCACCTCGATTAAAGGCTTCGTCGAAACGCTGCTTTCCGATGATTGGAACCACGAGCCCAATATCCTGCGCTTCCTGGAAATCATCAACCAGCAGGCCGGGCGGCTGAATAATATCATCGATGACCTGCTCACCCTCTCCCGCCTGGAGCAGAAAGAAGGGCATGTGATGACGGAAATGACCCGGCTCAGCGGGGTCATCGAAACCGCCATTTATCTCTGCCAACTGCAGGCCGGAAAAAAGAATATCCAGATCGACTGCATCTGCCCCGAAGAGCTGGAACTCCAGATTAATGCGCCGCTGATTGAACAGGCACTCGTCAACCTGATCATCAATGCGGTCAAGTATTCCGAACCCGACAAAAAAGTGCTGGTCCTGGCCGAAAAACACGAAGGGTTTGTGAGCCTTTGTGTAAAGGATGAAGGTTTCGGCATTGAGCGCAAACACCTGGAGCGCCTGTTCGAACGCTTTTACCGCGTCGATACCGCCCGCAGCCGAAAACTCGGCGGCACCGGCCTGGGGCTCTCCATCGTGAAGCACATTGTGCTGGCGCATGACGGCACCATCCGCGTCGAAAGTAAACTCGGCACCGGCACGACCTTCATCATCGAAATCCCGGTCACAGAAGGCGAATAAAGTCGCCCGGCTTATCCCCGTAAAAATACCCGCATTATTTGTTAGCGTTTCGATTGTGTTTTGCTAGGTTCGCCGCGCAATTTCTAATCTAACGAACGGGGATGGATAAAATGGATGCAGGACTCTTATTTAAAATCATTTTTCAGGTAATCGGGGGCCTGGGCATTTTCCTGCTCGGGATGAAGCACATGTCGGAAGGCCTCCAGGCCGTATCCGGCGACCGTCTGCGCAAAATGATCAGCGCGGTAACCGATAACCGGATCCTGGGCGTCGGCGTCGGCGTACTCGTCACCTGTCTGGTCCAGTCCAGTTCCGTCACCACCGTCATGGTCGTGGGGCTCGTCAACTCCGCCATCATGAACCTCATGCAGGCCATCGGGGTGATCCTCGGCGCCAACATCGGAACCACCATCACCGGCTGGATCCTGGTGCTGAAAATCGGAAAATACGGTCTTCCCATGCTTGGAATCGCCGCCTTTTTCTTCCTGTTCTCCAAAAATCAGCGCATCCGCTACATCGGCATGACCATTATGGGCATCGGCATGGTCTTCTTCGGACTCGAGCTCATGAAAAACGGTTTCAAGCCCCTCAAGAGCCTGCCGGAATTCGAAGCCTGGTTCCATGCCTTCCAGGCCACCAGCTATCTCGGCATCATCAAATGCGCCATGGTCGGCATGATCCTGACCATGATCGTGCAGTCCTCCTCCGCCACGCTCGGCATAACGATCGGTTTGGCCGCAACCGGGGTCATTGAGTTCCAGACCGCCGCCGCGCTGGTCATGGGCGAAAACATCGGCACCACCGTAACCGCGCTGCTCGCCTCGATAGGCACGACCACCAATGCCAAAAGGGCGGCCTATGCCCACTTTTTCTTTAATGTGATAGGCACGGCCTGGTTTATTCTACTATTCCCGGTGGCCATAGGCGGCTTATCGGCGATCATCAGCGCCAAAACCGGATTTGATCCCCGGACCGTCACCCTGGCCGAAGTGGCCGGGCACCTCTTCCCCGACGGCGATTCCACCGCCATTCTGGCCGATATCGCCAACAACACCGATCCGCTCACCAAGGCCGGCAAAACCGTGGCGAATAAATATGATCAGGTCGTGACCGCCGGCATCGCCCTCACCCACACCACGTTCAACGTGGCGAACGTGCTGCTCTTCCTGCCGTTTATCGGACTGCTGGCCAAATTTGTCACCCGTCTGGCCCCGGAAAAAGGGACCAAAGAAGCTGCGCACCTCACCTACCTCGATGTCCGCATGCTCGACACCCCGTCGCTGGGCATTGTTCAGTCGCAGGGCCAGATCAACTTCATGGCCGACAGCGTCGAAAAAATGATGATCAAGCTGCGCACCGTGCTCGAATCCGGTCTGGATCCCGAACTCGAGAGTAAAATTTTCGAGCGCGAAGAGATTCTCGACAACATTCAGAAAGAGATCTTCCTCTATCTGAGCAACCTGGTTTCCGGGCAGGTGCCGCTGACCGTCACCAATACCGCCAACAAACAGATGCGCCTGGCCGATGAATATGAATCCCTGTCCGATTACATCGCCAGTGTGCTCAAAGGCTATAAACGGATTTCCAAAGAAAATATGGACCTGGACGGCTCCGCAAAAACCAAACTGCTCGCCCTCCACGACCGCGTTGCCGCATATCTGGTTAAAGTCGCCATCTATATGAAAGACGACAACCGGGATGTCCTCACCTGGGCCAATACCGAGGGTGCCGCGATTTCCAAGCTCATGAAGCAGATCCGCGCCGAGCACATCGGCCGCCTCCAGAAAGAAGAGGTCTCTCCCCTGTTCAGCCTGGCCTACACCGACATGCTCAACTTCTACCGCCGCATGAAAGACCATGCCCTCAACATTGCCGAGGTCATCAACGGCGAAAAATAACGCGGGTTTCCAACCCCTGGAAAAGGCTCCCGATTCGGGGGCCTTTTTTTTGGTTCCGTTCCCATTTTCATGGGACGCAGCGACACCAGGGAGGGAAACATGCACTCCGCAACATTGTGCGTGTGCCGCGGACCAACCGCCGGGCGGCCCCGGAATAGAGGGAATAACGGGATAAAGATATGCGGCTAACATTGATAACCATACCCATACCGCATGCTAATCTCTAACGTCGCCCTCATCGTTTCCTAACATTCGGAACCTAATCATTTGCT
>JBFJYX010000225.1:0-5395 GCA_041622415.1 Pontiella sp. | reverse complement strand
CGGCGTGGACAAACGCATCGACGTCATTGCTGTGGCGATCCGCGCCGGCCTGACCGTCTACGATCTGGAAGAGATGGAACTGACCTATGCCCCGCCGTTCGGTTCGGCCAAGGATGCGGTTAACTATGCCGGCTTCGTGGCGGCCAACATTCTGCGCGGTGACGCCGGACTTTTCCATGTGGAGGAAGCGCTTAAACCCGCCGACAACCAGAAACTGATTGATGTGCGCAACCCCGAGGAAGTAGCCGGCGGAACCATCCCCGGCGCCAAGAATATTCCGCTGCCGGTGCTCCGCGAAAAGCTCGGCGATCTGGATAAAGAGAAGGAATACCTGATTTTCTGCCAGGTGGGGCTGCGCGGTTATCTCGCCTGCCGTATTCTGTCGCAGAACGGATTCAAGTGCCGCAACCTGACCGGCGGCTACAAAACCTACGGCATGGTCACCGCCCATCAGCCGGACATGATTCCTGAACAGGAAACCACGGCTGACGACCCCGGCGAAGACACCATCGATGCGTCTAAAAAGCAGGTGACCGATGCGGAGATTGCGGAGCATATCGACGCCACCGGGCTGCAGTGCCCGGGGCCGGTCCTTCGTCTTTCGCAGGCCATTGAACGGATTCAGAACGGGCAGGCGGTCAGCATTCTGTCGTCCGATCCCGGCTTTGCATCCGACATGCCGGCCTGGTGCCACTCCACCGGCAATGTGCTCCAATCCCTGGAACCGGAAGGCGGAAATTATAAAGCCGTGGTCGTCAAGCAGGCCAGCTCGGCCTGCCCCGTCATGGCGGCCCCCGGCGAAAAAAAGTTCACGAACGTGGTATTCAGCAACGACCTGGATAAAGCGCTCGCCGCTTTCATCATTGCGAACGGCGCCGCGTCCATGGGCTATAAGGTGACCCTCTTCTTTACCTTCTGGGGCACGAACATTCTGCGTAAAGACGCCGCGGTTCCGGTACAGAAAACGCTGATCGAAAAGATGTTCGGCTGGATGATGCCCAGAGGACCGAATAAACTGAAGCTGTCGCAGATGCAGATGGGCGGTATGGGCGCGGCCATGATCAAAGGCATCATGAAACAGAAAAATGTGCTCTCCCTGCCGGAACTGATCGAAGAAGCCAAGAACAACGGTATCCGGCTCGTCGTATGCACCATGTCGATGGACCTGATGGGCATCAAACGCGAAGAGCTGATCGACGGTATCGAAGAAGGCGGCGTGGCCATGTATATTGACCACATCGGCGGAAACGGAAACCTGTTCATTTAAGGAGAAGCCATGAAACCAACCATCACAGGCCTTATCATCGGACTCGCACTGGGAATCGTCATCGTGGCCCTGGTGATGCCGAAACTGATGGTCTCGGAGAAAGTCAGCCCGCTGGGCTATGATGAGACCATCGCCCATATCACCCGGAAGGCGGAAGCGGCTGGATGGAAGGTTTCAGCCGATATGCGGCTGGATAAATCCCTGGCCAAAGAGAACAAAGAAGTACTGCCGGTCGCCTCGTTGAAAATCTGCCAGCCCGACTACGCCGAGAAGGTGCTGCTGGATGACGAAGCTCGCTTCCTGTCGGTCATGATGCCCTGCTCCATTGCTGTATATGAGAAAGCGGACGGGAAAACATATATCTCGACCATGAATGCGGGCCTGATGGGCCGCATGTTCGGCGGAACGGCGCAATCGGTGATGGGGGGGGCCGGTCGCGAAAGAAACCCGGGAATTCGTAACGTTCTAACCCCCTGTCAGCGCTGGCGGGCCGTCTGCAGCACGGAAACGTGTCGCAGGCGACTCTGCGGCCCTATGCTTTAGCAGTTATTGGCCTCGTATCTGCTCATGATATGCCGTAAAGCTAACCGCAATACGGAACAGGTTCATGAAATTTAAAAACATCGTTACCCTAACAGCTCTCTTCTCTTTTGCTGCGCTGGTCATCAGCGCCGTCGCTTCCTCCCTTTTCGATCTGTGGGAAACCTGCGCGGTCCTGCACGTGAGCCTCGGCATCCTGTTCGGCATCTGCTATCTCGCCCAGACCGCCCTGGAGATCAAAAAGGACAATGCCAACAGCCGGATCACCGGCAAAAAACGGCAGTGGCTGACCGTTAATTCCTACACCGCCATCCTGCTCACCGGCTGGGTCATCCTCGGCGCCCTGCTTTCCTGGCCGCCGTTCGGCTTTTTCCAATCATCGGAAGATCCCGGCCCCGGCGAAGAACAGATTCAGCAAAGCATCGTTGAAGAGGTTTCGCCGGATCAGGTCGAGGAAAGCAAACTGCCGCTGCCCGAAAAACCGCCCCTGTTCTACAGCGGCCGCTCCATGCGCCGCCTCGCCGGCAAATACGAGATGGATATCAACCGCATTATCGTCGGCCTGGAAAAACTGGGCATTGAATCCTCGCCCGACTGGACCTTCCGCGAAATCGCCGAACACAACGATATGGACACGAAATCCGTCTACGAAGCCGTTTTGCAGGTGCAGTAAGCATGTAGACGATGCTTCCAGCTTCATTTTGTCTTCAGGTACGCAGTGGAGCGGGATGCTCCATCTACAATAAACTACCGGTCGTTGAAATTGCGCATCGCGCGCTGGGAATCGCGGTCGGATTCCCGTTTTTTGATCGTGTCGCGCTTGTCGACCACGTTTTTACCCTTGGCCAGGCCGATGCGGACCTTCACCTTGCCGCGCGAGAGGTAGACCTTCAGCGGAACAATGGTCAGCCCCTTTTCGCGGGTTTTACCATGGAGCCGCTCAATCTCTTTTTTATGCAGCAGCAGCTTGCGTTCGCGGGTGGACGGATGGTTGTAGATATTGCCGTGCTCATAGGGCTGAATGGTGCAGCCCACAAGCCAGCACTCCATGTGGTCATCCACATGCACATAGCCCTCCTGCACGCTGATCAACCCCTGCTTGCAGGATTTAACCTCCGTACCGCTCAGCACAATGCCGGCCTCGAGCTTTTCCAGGATATGGTAATCCCGCAGCGCCTTCCGGTTGGTGGCCAGCACCCCCGCGCCCGGATCGTTCTTTTTCTTTTTGTTTTTACCCGCCATAAATCAATTCAACCACTCGTTCGTTTCACTCGCCGGAGGTCACAGCGAACACAAAGACAATCAACTCCTGCCTCTGTGCTCTCGGTATCCTCTGGCGAAGCGGGTAGTAAGGTATTAAAAAACCACCCCTTGGAAAACACAAAACCCAAATCCCCGAAGGGTTTTGGGTTTTGAAATCGTGCCGTGTGCGGCTTGTGCCGCAACCGTTACAGAAGAATGGATGCGTCGAAGTCCAGACCGGGCACTTCGGCTTCTTCCTGGGTGTATGTCATTTCAGCAGTCAGCAGGCCTTCTGCGATCTCTTTAAGAACGAGATCGTGATTATCCATTTCCGGATGATCCTTCTTCACCATCGGACGCGCGCCACTGTTGAGCTGACGGGTACGGTAGGAAATCAGGTTCACCAGCATCGGTGTGTTGGTGATTTTTTCTTCCGCAATGCTCAGGTACTCAAAGTTCATATTATTCTCTCCACGCAAGCAACTTGCATTATTCTGCCCAGCAGAATCCTGGTGTTTCTAACAAAAAAATTGGCGCGTAGTATAGCACCCAATCCCGTTCCGTCAACGCCATTTACGCAGAAATCCACGCCCCTGAAAGCGTGGATTTGTCACCTCGGAGGTTGGGTATGGGAGTAAGGGAGTAGTGAATCAGGCAAAAACACCCATACTCCACTACTCCAATACGCCCCACGGCACAATTACATCATGCCGCCCATGCCGCCCATGCCCGGATCCATCGGAGGCATGCCCCCGACGTCTTTTTCCGGAAGGTCGGTGATCATGCACTCGGTGGTCAGCAGCAGGCCGGAGATGGAAGCCGCGTACTGCAGGGCAGAACGGGTCACCATGGCCGGATCAATGATACCCGCAGCGATCATGTCGACGTATTCGCCGGTCGCCACGTTGTAGCCGTAAGTCTGTTTGCCTTTCTTGACTTCCTGCACCACGATGGCACCTTCTTCGCCGGCATTGGCAACGAGCTGACGCAGCGGCGCTTCGATCGCTTTACGAACAATGTTCGCGCCGATCTCTTCGTCGCCTTCGACGTCAATTTTGTCGATGGCTTTCTGAACGCGGAGCAGAGCAACGCCGCCGCCCGGTACAATACCTTCAGCAACCGCCGCACGGGTGGCGTGCAGGGCATCTTCAACACGGGCTTTCTTCTCTTTCATTTCCGCTTCAGTCGCAGCGCCGACGTTGATTACCGCAACACCGCCGGCGAGCTTGGCCAGGCGTTCCTGCAGTTTTTCGCGGTCGTAGTCCGACGTGGTTTCTTCAATCTGGCGACGGATCAGGTCAATGCGCGCTTTGATGTTGGCCACTTTGCCGGCACCTTCAACAATCGTGGTGTCGTCTTTACCCACGGTGATGCGCTTCGCAGTACCCAGGTCGTCGATGGTCACGCTGTCGAGCTTGATGCCGAGGTCTTCAGTAACGAATTTACCGCCGGTCAGCACCGCGAGGTCTTCCATGATCGCTTTACGGCGATCGCCGAAGCCCGGAGCTTTAACGGCACAGACATTCAGCGTACCGCGCAGTTTGTTCACCACGAGGGTAGCCAGCGCTTCGCCTTCGATGTCTTCCGCAATGATCATGAACGGCTTGCCGGTCTTGGCCACATTCTGCAGCAGCGGCAGCATGTCCTGCAGGTTGGAGATCTTCTTTTCGAAGAGCAGGATGTAAGGATCTTCCAGAACCGCTTCCATGGTGTTGGCGTCGGTCACGAAGTACGGGGAGAGATAACCCTTGTCGAACTGCATACCTTCAACCACGTCGAGGGTGGTTTCGATGGATTTCGCTTCTTCAACCGTGATGGTGCCGTCTTTACCGACTTTTTCCATCGCTTCAGCAATGATGTTGCCGATCGTGGTGTCGCCGTTAGCGGAGATCGTACCGACCTGAGCCACTTCTTCGGTGGACTTTACTTTTTTGCTCAGCTTGCCGAGCTGGATCACCATCGCTTCGACCGCTTTATCGATGCCGCGCTTCAGGCTCATCGGGTTAGCGCCGGCCGTGACGTTCTTCAGACCTTCGCGGTAGATCGCCTCAGCCAGAACTGTTGCCGTGGTGGTCCCGTCACCGGCGATATCGGACGTCTTGGACGCCACTTCTTTCACCATCTGGGCCCCCATGTTTTCGAACGCATCTTCGAGCTCGATTTCCTTCGCAACGGAAACACCGTCTTTGGTTACGGTCGGGGAACCGAATTTCTTATCAAGGATTACGTTGCGGCCTTTCGGGCCGAGCGTAACTTTCACTGCCTTGCTGAGCTTTTCAACACCGCGCAGCAGCGCGTCGCGTGCTTCTACGTCAAATACAATCTGTTTAGCCATTTCTTAAATCT
>JBFJYX010000224.1:0-5425 GCA_041622415.1 Pontiella sp. | reverse complement strand
GAGCACCACTCGTTCCAGATTTTGCAGCCGCGTTCCTGAAACCAGGATTTGTCGGTGACGCCTTTGATGAAGCCCTCCAGTTCAACGCGCAGGGTTTTCCAGGCCATCTTTTTGGTGGTGAGCAGGGGAAAGCCGTTGGACATGGAATAGTCGATCATACAGCCGCTCACCGAAAGGGTCTCTGTGGCGGTGCGGTTGGTTTTGCGCCGGCCTTCGCGCAGGACTTTTTCGACCACCTGTTTATACACCCAATCAATATTCATGCTTCGTTTCCTGTTTACTCCAGAGACGCCCAAGCTAGCACGCCGCCGCGCGCCATTGGAATTCCAAACCTTGGAAATGCATCGTGAAAAATGCGAATTCCCGCTTCCAAACCTTGGAAGATTAGGCGAATAATACGCCCTCTTTTTTGAACCTAACTGGGGATGTGAAATGCTCGATATTCGTTTTATCCGTGAAAATGCCGATGCCGTGAAGGCCGCCATGCAAAACCGCAAGGCCGATGTGGACGTCGACGCCGTGCTGGCGCTCGATGCCCGCCGCCGCGAAATTGTGGCCGAAGCCGAGGAGCTGAAAGCGGAGCGCAACAGGATTTCCAAGAGCATCGGCAAGATTATTCAGGAGGGCGGCGACGCCGAAGCGATCAAAGCGCAGGTCCGCGAAATGGGGGATAAAATCTCCGCATTCGACGAGGAGCTGCGCGAGGTCGGGGCGAAGCTGAAAGAGGGCCTGCTCTACATTCCCAATATGCCGTCCGAAACCACGCCGGTCGGCGAATCCGAAGACGACAACCCGGTCATCCGCACCTGGGGCGAAAAAAAGGAGCTGGGTTTTGAGCCGAAAGCGCACTGGGATCTCGGGGCCGAGCTCGGCCTTTTCGATCTCGAGCGCGGGGCTAAACTCTCCGGGTCCGGATTTCCGCTGTTTACCGGCAAGGGGGCGAAACTGGAGCGCGCACTGATCCAGTTTATGCTGGATCTGCATACCGAGGAGCATGGCTATATTGAAGTGGCGCCGCCGTTCATGTGCAACGCCGAAACCATGACCGGTACCGGTCAGCTGCCGAAATTTGCGGAAGACATGTACAGTGTGCCGCTCGACGGGCTCTACCCGATTCCGACCGCCGAGGTGCCGGTGACCAATATGTATGCCCAGGAAATCCTGGATCAGGAACTGCCGATCTGCCACACCGCCTACACGCCGTGCTTCCGCCGCGAGGCCGGTTCCGCCGGTAAAGATACCCGCGGCCTGCTGCGCGTGCACCAGTTCGATAAAGTGGAAATGGTGAAGTTCACCACGCCGGAAACCTCCGAAGAGGAGCACGAAAAGCTGACCGCCGATGCGGAGCGCGTGCTGCAGAAACTCGGCCTGCATTACCGGGTGATTGAGCTCTGCACGGCCGATATCGGGTTCAGCGCGTCTAAATGCTACGACATCGAGCTCTGGGCGCCGGCGCAGGATAAATGGCTGGAAGTCTCCTCCTGCTCCAACTTCAAGGATTACCAGGCGCGCCGCGCCAACATCCGTTATCGCGATGAAAACGGAAAGCCGCAGTTTGTGCATACGCTCAATGGCTCCGGCGTGGCCCTGCCGCGCCTCGTGATTGCGATTATGGAAAACTACCAGAACGAAGACGGGTCCATCGACCTGCCGGAAGCGATCCAGCCCTACATGGGCGGCCTGAAAAAACTGGAAAGATAGCGGTTTCCAAGGGTTGGAAAAATCCAGGGGTTGGACGTTTCCAATGCCTGGATTTTTTTATGCCGCTTTGTCGAGGGCCTTCTGGATTTCCGGCCGCAGGACGGCTTTCAGGTCGTTGCAATCCAGAACCGGTTCATCCGGGTGCCCGTTGCAGGAGGTGATGACGCGGAACAGGTATACTGCGGTGATGGCGATGTAGACATAGCCGGGAATCCGGTAGCCGAGTGCCGAAGTGATAAAAATGGTGATGATGGCCGGGGTGGCCGCCGTGACGGCAATGCGCATCGTGTCTTTGAAACTCAGCGCGCTGTTCATCAGGTTGGAGAGAATCAGGCCGACCACGGAAACCAGCAGCATGACGAGTACGGCCAGGATGTAGGACAGCAGCAGGAAAATGGCATAGGTCAGGGGCGAAACGGTTTCGCGGAGATAGCCCAGCCCGTTTTGTATAATGTCCCGGTTCAGATGGAGCGTATACACCCCGCGCAGGTCGAAGGTGTTAAACGCCTTTTCGCCGCGGCGGACAATCAGCTTGGTTTCGGTCAGCATCACGTTGACGGTGTCGTCGTCGATATAGTTCATGCTGCCGGTGGTGTCGATAATGGCGACGGGCTCGCCCTGGGCGTTGCGAATGTAGTAGGGCATTTTTTCATCCACCACCACCCGGCCGGACTTGATATAGATGTCCGGAATCTGGTTGATGATCTGAAGGTCTTTGGGCTTCAGCGATTGGAGAATATTCTCGCGCTGCAGCAGCGCCGCCGGAATGCAGCAGATGGCCAGCAACAGAAAGAGGTAGGAGAGATTGCCCCCCTGCCAGTTCCGGCCGATGTCCCGATACAGCTTTTTAGAGAAAAAAGCCATAAACGGAAGTTGCACTAATCTGTATTTCTTCCCCTTCATAACGAAGAAAATAAAAGCAGATTAGATGCCATAAAATCGTTAGGCCCGCTTTCCGTATCTTGTTTAAATAGAGGGCGTGTCCCAGCCGGACTCGTCCGGCGCAATGTTGGAATATTTGATACTGCGGCGCGGTTCCGCCATCATGGGGGCAACGGTGTCGCGCCATACCATATAGTGTGGTGTTTCCTTGTGCTTCGCCGCATCCTCCTGCGTTCGATACACTTCAACCAGCGCGAAACGGGCGGGGTCGGCATCCTGTAAAAAATCAAAACGCGCGATACCCTCCTCCTGGATGGAGTTTTTCACATTTGCGAGCGTGGCCGTTTTGAAGGCTTCCAGACAGTCCGGTTTCACATGAATGAGAACATGAACGATGAACATAGCTTCGTCTCCTTTAGTTAGGCATTAGGCATTAGGCACTAGGCATTGGGCATGGGTGAAGGGTCTGCTGTTCACTTGATCCTGTTGCCTAGTCCCATTTTGCCTTCCACTATCCCTTTTTCCGCTCCCATTTCCGGGGTTTTGGCGGATTTTTCAGGGCATCCGATTTGGCTGCCACAAAAACCGATTCTTCGCCGATCAGGTGCTCGATGTTGCGGACCAGGTCCGCACAGGGGCGGACTTTATAGTCGTGGTCCGTGTTCAGGAACACCTTCTGGCCCTCCGCAAACTGAATACAGATGTTAAGCGGCGTCTGGCCCCGGAATTCCTGGACCGACGATTTGATCTCTGAAACGACGTGCTTATTCACGCCCATCTCCGGCAGATGAATGCTGACACGGTCGCAGAAAAGCCCGGCCGCGGTGTCCAGCGGGAAAATTTCCATGATCTGCAGTTTGGGATCCCCGCCTTCCTCGTCCATCATGATTCCGCCGAACATCAGGGTGGCGTCCTCGACGAGCAGATGGCCGAACTCTTCAAACGGCCCCGGGAAAATAATGGCACTGACGGACCCTTCCAGCCCTTCGATTCGAAAGACGGCCATGGGTTTCTGGTCTTTTTTGGTAAACAGTTTCCGCATTTCCGTCACCATTCCGCCGGCACGGGTCCGCTGTCCGGCCGGCAGGCTGCTGAGTTCGGCGACTTTGTTCAGCGAAAACGTTTCCAGCACCCATTCGTACCGTGCCAGCGGATGGCCGGAAATGAAGAAGCCGATCAGCTCTTTTTCGGCTGCCAGCATATCGGATTCGCTCCAGGGCTTCACATCGGGCAACTCATCGTCTGAGCTTTCGCCGACGTCCTCGCTTTCGCCGCCGGCCATCATATCGAACATTGACACCTGCCCGGACGCTTTATCCTTCAGCGCCTCGGCGGCGCGGCCGATGGCAATATCGATCCCTTCAAAAAGCTGTGCGCGGTGGGCGCTGCTGAAGTCGAAGGCCCCGGAGCGGATCAGGCTTTCAATCACCTTTTTATTGGCGGTGGTGATCCGGGCGCAGAAATCCATCAGGCCGAGGAACGGCCCGTTTTCATCGCGTTCCTTTACGATTTCTTCCACGACGCCTTCGCCGACCCCTTTAATCGCGGCGAGCCCGAAGCGGATGCCGCTGCCGTCCTGCACCGCATTGAAGCGTCCGATCGATTCGTTGACGCTCGGCGGCAGGACATCAATGCCCATCTCCTTGGCCTCGCCGATAAACTGGGTCAGCTTGTCGGAGTTGCCCATTTCACCCGAAAGCAGGGCGGCCATGAATTCGGCGGGGAAGTGGGCTTTCAGCCAGGCGGTCTGATAGGTCACGAAGCCGTAGGCGGTGGAGTGCGACTTGTTGAAACCGTATTTCGCAAATTCCGTGATGTTGTCGAAAATCTTATTGGCGAGCTTGCTGTCGATGTTGTTGGTGGTTTTGCAGCCTTCAACAAATTTGCCGCGCTGCTCGGCCATGACCTCGGGTTTTTTCTTACCCATGGCGCGGCGCAGGATATCCCCCTGGCCGAGCGAGAACCCGGCGAGTTTCTGGGCAGCCTGCTGAATCTGCTCCTGATAAACGATGATGCCGTTGGTTTCTTTCAGGATCGGTTCAAGAATGGGGTGGTCATACTCCACCTGCTCCTGGCCGTGTTTGCGCTTAATGTAGGTCGGGATAAACTGCATCGGGCCCGGACGGTAGAGGGCCAGAATGGCGATAATGTCCTCGATGCAGTCCGGCGCCACCTGGCGCAGGGTGTCGCGCATGCCGCCCGATTCCAACTGGAACACGCCCACCGTATCGCCGCGCGCCAGCAGTTCAAAAGCCTTGGGATCTTCAATGTTCAGCTTTTCGGGATCAATCTCAATGCCGTGGTTCCGTTTGATCAGCGCGCACGCCTCGTAAATGATCGTCAGGTTTTTCAGCCCGAGGAAGTCCATTTTCAGCAGGCCGATCTCCTCCGTCGGCCCTTTTTCAAACTGTACGACGGTAAGGCCTTCTTTCGCCTCTTTCGTCAGTGGAATAATTTCGATCAGCGGTTTTTCGCCGATCACCACGCCGGCGGCGTGCATGCCCGTGTGGCGCGGCAGGCCCTCGAGCAGTTTTGCATATTTCATGATGCGCAGGGCATCGGGCTCCGTGCTCGTTGCCAGCTTGAATTCCGGACTCTCCGCCAGCGCCTTTTCCATGGTCGTGCCGGGCGTGTCCGGAATCATTTTGGCAAGGCGGTCGCAGTAGGGCAGCGGAATTTCGAGCACGCGGCCGAGGTCGCGCATCAGCGTTTTTGCGCCGAGCGTTCCGAAGGTGATGATCTGGCCCACGCACTCTTCGGTATATTTGTCGCGCACATACTGAATGACGTCCTGCCGCCTGGTCGGGCAGAAGTCGATATCGAAGTCCGGCGGCGAAACACG
>JBFJYX010000223.1:0-5439 GCA_041622415.1 Pontiella sp. | reverse complement strand
CTGGGGGCCTTTCTCGGCTGGGAATCGATTATCTTCATCATCTTTATCTCCTCCCTGCTCGGCACAATTATCGGTGTAACCCTGATTGCATCAGGCAAAAAAGAAATGCAGAGCAAAATTCCGTTCGGCCCCTACATTTCGCTGGCGGCGGTGGTCTGGATGCTCGGCGGCTGGCGGCTCTGGGAACTGTACAGCGAATGGATTCGCAGTACGGCGTATTAAGCGCTTCAGCTGTAAAAACAAAAAAAGCTCCCCGTTTGAGGGAGCTTTTTTTCCTTAATTTCCAAGGTTTGGAAATTAGCGGCGCGTACGGCGGCTGTTTGCCAGGCGCTTTTTCTTTTCGCTCGGCTTTTCGTAGCAGCGTTTGGAACGCATAGTCTTCAGGACGCCTTCTTTATCCAGCGCTTTTTTCAGACGACGCAGTGCGCGGTCAACATTTTCGCCGCGACGTACTTTTACTTCACAGGTTTCTTTAGCCATTTTTTCGATTCACCTCCCCCGAACATTTGGGGTCAAAAGAGGAGGGAAACTAGGGGAGCACGGGGCTGAAGTCAATGGCAATGTCAGCTCATTTCCGCTGCCACCGGTCCTGTTTTTCAAGAACGGACTTCGGGCCATCGCCGTTGAGCCATGCGAGTGCGTCGGGATTGCCGGCCAGATGGGCATCCCAGAAGGCGGTGCTGAGCGCGAGAATGACGCGGTGATGGTTCGGGTTTCGGGGTTCCCGGTCGCCGGGCAGGCCGCGTTCGCCGAAGGCGGAGTGCTCGGCATTGTGAAGCACGACTTCATATTTTCCGCCCGCCGGCAGCGCGGGATAGACCTTCAGCCGCGAGGCGGCATCGGAGTTGCCGATGAAGGCATCATCTTTTGTGCCGGTCATGATCATCCACGGGATGTCCACGGTTGAAAATGCATCTTCGGGTTTTCCAAGCGCCGGAATGCTCGGGCTGAAAGCACAGGCGGCTTTGATCCGCGGATCCCGGAAGGTGATCCGGCCGCGGCCGGCGGACTGTCCGCTGACGGCCTGGGTGGTGAGTGCGCCGAACGAGTGGCCGGACATGCCGATCCGGTCCAGGTCCAGTTTGCCGCAGAGCGGATGATCTTCGGTTGTATTCCATTCGGTCAGCTGATCGATGACTCCGGGGATATCCTTTACGCGCAGCATATAGTTTTTGCCGCCCGCGGCTTTTTCCAGGGCCTTCATCCGTTCGTTCGGGGGGATATTCTGCCAGACGTCATGGTCGCTGCCGGGATGCTGAACGAATACGGCGGTGTATCCCCGCCGGGCCCAGTGCGTGCCGAGATAGGGGTTGCCGCTCCGGGATCCGCCCAGGCCGTGGCTGAACAGGACCACGGATGCCGGCTTTTCCGATTCGGTCAGGTAGATGAGCACCGGAATATCGCGCTTCCGGCGGGGATCGTGAATTTTCAGGTCCAGCGTCTGAACGGCATTGGTGCTGATGTGGAGCGGATCATAGTCCCGGGCCCGTGCGGTCCAGGTTGTGCTCAGAAGAATCAGGGCTGTCGCGCGTGCAATCATTATGCCTCCGGGGTTGGACAACCAACGCGCAGACGGCCCGATATATTGCAGGTTAGTCGGTTTCCAGCGAGGCGAGCCCGGGGTTGCGCGGCTTGCCGCCCTTGTAGATCTGGTTGAGGATCAGGGTGCTGATGCCCTGCAGGGCGCCGAGATGCGGAAGGATTTCAAAATCAACATCCGGGAAGTTGGCTTCCTGTTCGGCAATCTGCTGCGGAATATCGTTTACCACATGGGTGCCGGCGGCGAGAAAGTAGGGGAAGACTTTGATTTTCGTGGCCCCTGCGTCCACCAGATCGGCGATCGCCGAGTCAATCTGCGGGCTGGAAATTTCGAGGAAGGCGCTGGATACCATGTCGAAGGCCGGTCCGGAGTTTTCCTCGATGCGTTTGGCGAGGCGCCGGACTTCATCGTTGGACTCTTTACGGCGGCTGCCGTGGGCGACTATCAGCAGTGCTTTCATCGGTGACTCCTAGTTATGAGCCGGGCTGTCTGCCTAGCTCAGGTTACCGATAATAGACACCATGGGAAGGAACATGGCAATCACAATTGTGCCGACAACAAGTGCCAAAATGACAATCAGCAGGGGTTCGACAATGGAACTCAGGCTGGCGACGGCATTATCGACCTCGTCTTCATACATGTCGGCGGTTTTCAGCAGCATGGCGGGCAGCTCGCCGGTTTCTTCGCCCACCTCGACCATGCCGGCAAAGATCGGCGGGAAAATGCGCAGGGCTTCGACGGGGGCGGCCATGGGTTCGCCCTCTTTAATGCTGTCGTGGATCTGCTCAACGGCTTTGGATACGATCTCGTTGTTCAGGGTGTCTTTGACAATCGTGAGGGCCTGGAGCACCGGAACGCCGGATTCCATCAGCGTGCCGAGGGTGCGGGCAAAGCGGGCCAGGGCCGAGAGGCGCGCCAGTTTGCCGAAGGGCGGAAGGGCGAGCACGACCGCGTCGATGGCATAGCGCCCGGCGCGGAAACGCTTCAGCACGGCAACCAGAATGACGGCGCCCAGCAGAAGGCCCAGCCCGAGGGGCCAGCCGTTTTTAATGTTTTCGCTGATGCCCATCACATAGAGGGTCAGTTTCGGCAGTGCCCGGCCATCGAGCATATCCGCAAAGATGGCTTCAAATTTCGGGATGATGGCGACCATCAGGAAAATCATGATGGCGGTCGATGCCAGCAGCACAACGATGGGATAGGTCATGGCGGTCTTGACCCGGTTTTTCACCTTCTGCGCTTTTTCCATGTAGGAGGCGAGGCGTTCGAGCACCACATCCAGCACGCCGCCGGCTTCACCGGCCCGCACCATGTTGACATAGAGGCGGTTGAAGATGCGCGGGTGTTCGGCCAGCGCGTCGGCAAAGGTGCTGCCGCCCTCGATGGCGTCGGCCAGCTGGCGGACCGTTTTTTTCAGGGCCGCGTTGCTCTCCTGGCGCTCGAGCACCTTCAGCCCGCGGAGCAGGGGGAGTCCTGCATGAATGAGCGTGGCCAGCTGGCGCGTCAGCACCATGATCTGTTTGGTGTGTACCGGGGTCAGGGCGGCCGGCAGCCGGATTTCGGTGCTGAGCCCGCGGCCGGATTTCGGGGCCGATTTGTTATCTGTGGCCGGCAGGCGCAGATCGGTGCCCGTAACTTCGGTCGGGAACAGGCCTTTGTCTTTGAGCTGGCGGGTGGCGGCGGCCTGGTCGGAAGCGCTGATGGTTCCGCTCTTTTCGTTGCCGTCGATGTCGTGGGCTATGTATGTAAACTTCGGCATGCTCTGATTTCCAAGGGTTGGAACCTTATCAGGGTCCTGCGCGCGGAGGCGAGGCAAAGGTTTATTCGGATCGGTATTTCGCGTTCAGCGCTTCGCGTTCTTCTTCCTTCACCCGGTACATCTCGATACATTTCCGGAAGACGGCTTTAAACTTATGGCGTTCGGGAAAGGTGTCTTTGTTCAGGTAGGCATGCGTGACGCCGGCATGTTTGACCAGCAGGTGTTTCCAGTGCACCACGTGGGCCGGCATGGAGGCGCTGATGACTTCGATATCCTCTTCCGTGATTTCGGACCAGGCCCGCAGTTCATCGCGGTTGAGCAGATGCGCCAGGCAGATGGTGCGCTGCAGCGGTACCGTATCGTCGGCCAGCGCAATTTGCCACAGGCGCTCCGTGGCCTTGGGACCGCGGGAGGAATCGATCATGGCCTCGGCGAATTCGATGTCGCGCCCGGAGGCATAGAGTTCGATCATGGCGGGGATGAGGCGGGGGCGCATGATTTCCCGGCCCCGGTCGATCTGGGCCTCTTTGCTCCAGGGTTTCCGGGCATATCGGTAGTCGTTGAGGACCGTTCGCATCTCCAGCTTTTTATTGGTCAGGAGGAGCACGAACAGGATCGTGCAGATGAGGGTGAAGATCCATTTAATCATGTGTACTGAATCACTTCCCCGACGGTGGTGCTGCCCTCGAGAATACAGCGCAGGCCGTCTTCGCGGAGGGTGCGCATGCCGTGAGCGACCGCCAGGTTGCGGAGCGCCAGCGTCGGCTGTTTTTCAACAATCGCCGTCCGCAGGGCTTCGTTGATCGGCATGTATTCAAAAAGGGCGCGCCGGCCGCTGTAGCCGCTGCCGCCGCACTGCGTGCAGCCGGCGCCGCGGTAAAACGGCCGGCCGTCGATGCGCTCGCGGCTGATTTCCAAAAGCCGCAGGGTGTCGTCGTCAGGCACATAGGCGGTTTTACAACCGGGGCAGATGGTGCGGACCAGCCGCTGGGCCAGGACCGCTTCGAGCGTCGATGCCATCAGGTAGGGCTCCACCTCCATATCGATCAGCCGGGTCACGGCGCCGGGCGCATCGTTAGTGTGCAGGGTGGAAAAGACCAGGTGCCCGGTCAGCGACGCCTGCACCGCGATGCGTGCCGTTTCGAGGTCGCGGATTTCGCCGACCATAATAATGTCGGGGTCCTGGCGCAGGAAGGCGCGCAGGGATGAAGCAAAGGTCAGGCCGATATTGTCGCGGATCGGCAGCTGCATGATGCCTTCGACATCGTATTCGACCGGGTCTTCGGCGGTCAGGATTTTGAGTTCGGGGGTATTGATGCGCTGCAGGGCGGCATAAAGCGTGGTGGTTTTGCCGGAGCCGGTCGGGCCGGTCACAATTACAATGCCGTTGGGTTTCCGGATGTCTTCGACGAAGCGGCTGTAAATATCTTCAGGGAAGCCGATGCGGTCGAGATCGAGCTGGACGTTCGAGCGGTCGAGCACGCGCAGTACGACACTTTCGCCGAACTGGGTGGGCAGGGTGGAGACGCGGAAATCGATGGAGCGGCCGCTGACCGGCAGCTGAATCCGCCCGTCCTGCGGCAGCCGTGATTCCGCAATATCGAGCCCGGCGATGACTTTGATGCGCGAAATAATCGGCAGGGCCAGGTTGATCGGCGGGGGCGCCATTTCGAAGAGGGCGCCGTCGACGCGGTAGCGGATTTTAAATTCATGCTCGAACGGTTCAAAGTGGATGTCCGAGGCGCCGTCCTTCACGGCCTGGTGCAGCACGAGGTTGACGAACCGGATGACCGGTGTTGCGGTGGCGGCGTGTTCGAGGTCGGCCAGCGCGGCGTCGGGATCGAGGTCCACGAGGTCGCCGGCCTGTTTGAGATCGGCATCGAGCGACGAGAGCAGGTCATCGACCGATTCGCTCTCTTCGCCGTAGTGTTTGATGATGGCGTGTTCGACCTGGTTTTTCGGGGCGACGACATAGTCGACCGGTGCGGACAGAATAAAGGAGATATCGTCGGTGACGACGGCGGCGGGCAGGTCGTACACCGCAAAGATGACGGCCTGACCTTCCGTTTTCACCGGAGCGGCGGCATACATGCGGGCGACGCTGGCGGGCACCCGGTTTCCAGGCTCTGGAAGAACGGGG
>JBFJYX010000222.1:0-5443 GCA_041622415.1 Pontiella sp. | reverse complement strand
ATGCCCTCCCCGAAAAGAAAGCCATCGGGCAGAACAACGGCGGCGCGGCCGTGGTTTTTCAGCAGTTTAATGATGAGCGCCATGAAGAGGTCGGCGGTTTCGCGGGTGCGGAGGTTGGCGGGAAAGTTGTTTTCGATGCCGTCTTCTTCGGTGCCGCCGAAGGGCGGGTTGGTGACGATGACGTGGACGCGATCCTTATTGCCGTAGTCCGTGTAGGGTCGGCTGAGGGTGTTGTCGTGCAGAATATTTGTCGGCGTATCGATGCCGTGCAGGATCATGTTGGTGGTGCAGAGCATGTGCGGCAGCGGTTTCTTTTCGACGGCGTGGATGGAGTGCTGCAGCAGCTGTTCGTCGTCGGGGCTTTTGACGTAGCGGCTGCGGATGTGCTCGATGGCGCAGGAGAGAAAGCCGCCGGTGCCGCAGGCGGGGTCGAACACCGTTTCGCCGAGCTTGGGGTCGACCATGTCGACGATGAACTGGGTGACGGCGCGCGGGGTATAGTATTCGCCGGCGTTGCCGGCGGACTGGAGGTCTTTGAGGATCTGTTCGTAGAGGTCGCCGAAGAGGTGGCGGTCGGACGAGCGGTTAAAGTCGATCTCGTTGATTTTGTTGACGACCTGCCGCAGGAGCGTGCCGTTTTTCATGTAGTTGTAGGAATCAATGAAAACCTGCTGGACGACGTAGGCGCGCATGTCCTTGCCGGTGTGCAGTCCTTTGAGCGCGGGAAAGAGATCGTTGTTGACGAATTCGAGCAGCCCTTCGCCGGTGAGCCCCTCGGTATCGGCCGCCCAGCTGCGCCAGCGGTAGGGTTCGGGGATGGGCGATTTGTAGTGGTCGTCCATCAGCTCGGATTCCTGCTCTTTGTCGTCGAAGATTTTAAGGAAGATCAGCCAGACGAGCTGGGAAATGCGCTGCGCGTCGCCGTCGACCCCGGCGTCTTTGCGCATAATGTCCTGAATGGATTTGATGGTGTTGGATAGGCTCATACGTTCAGTTTTCGTTTATTTATTAGAATTATATGGGGTGTAGTACGCAGTATTACCGGGTGTTACGGAGTAATACTTTTTGCTGCAAATTGTGTTGATTCATGCGGGTTCATGGTGGTTAATCCTTCCCAGCGACCAGCATGAGCCGTTCTCGGACGACTCCGGATTCATTCCCTGGCCGCTCCTTTTTTTATCCACTCGATTACATCATGCCAGGGCTCATCTCCGATGTGCGTTATCCGGTCGACCAGTTCGATTCCCGAATCATCAATGGTTTTGGGCTCCAACCCAAGTAACCGCTCTTCTTTTTTGCGAAGGCTGTAGGCGCAAAGGTCACACAATTGCAATGCGAGACTTTTGCGGGAATCAATGAAGAAGCCTTTTTCAATGATGCGATCCAATTGGAGCGCGGTCGGGACGCCCCGCAGCACTTTGATTGACTTTTCCACATCCGCAACGATTTCCTTGTTTTCGTCGGATATGAAGATTCCTAATGTATTTTGCTCCTGAAGGTATCGATTGACCACCTGAGCGATAAGGGGGAAAGCAACGACATGGGGATTGATCGAAATACCGGCACCGAACTCACCCTGCATCCAGATTTTAAATTTTTTCTTTTCGATAGAGCGGTAAATTATTTTTGCATCCGCATCTGAGGCGGCCTGTAATAGTTGATCTCGAAATGTGATACGTTCAGCCACGGCCATTCCTTTGAAGATCCCTTTTCCGTTTCTGATTTCTGTGGCGTGAATTTCAAACTCGTCCGTTACCGCCTTTTTCCCCAAGTGCTCATCACAGATGCTTAAGAGCATTTTTTCCAGATTCTGCCAGTTATCCTTATGGATCAGCATCGCGCAAAGCAGGAAAATCGGCTGTTGAGGATCATTCAGGTTTTTTCCGGTATTGCCCGTTTCATCGATGTAAACCAGATGCATCAGAGGGCCTCCGCATAGAGTTCGGCTTCGAGCTCCCGGATCGCCTGTTCGTAGGCGGGTTTGCCGCCGAAGGCTTTGACGATTTCGAGCGGGGTACCGATTTCGGTCAGCGGCTGGACCTTGAGGATTTCCATGGCCTCGATGGCTTCGGGGCCCTGGTCGGCATATTTGTCGAGAATGGCTTCGAGCACGGCTTTGGCCTGTTCGCCGTATTTGGTGAAATAGTTGCGCTTTTTAACGTTGTCGGCGCGTTCGCGGCGGGTGAGCGGCGGCATTTCGTAGACGACGTGGCAGATGAGGTCGAAGGGGTCGTAGTCTTTGCCGACGGCTTCGGCGAGGGCTTCGAAGAAAACGCCCTGTTCTTTGAGCTCGTCGATGACGGCCTGCTTTTTCCGGGCGGATGACCAGCGGTTGAGGAAGCCGTTTACGGTGACGCAGTCTTCGGGCATCTGCTTGCGGGTGTATTCCTTGAGCGA
Organism: Pontiella sp.; assembly: GCA_041622415.1. GTDB lineage: Bacteria > Verrucomicrobiota > Kiritimatiellia > Kiritimatiellales > Pontiellaceae > Pontiella. The sequence goes on along the minus strand of JBFJYX010000222.1, from coordinate 3,046 downwards.
TTCGGTGATCAGTTTGCCGTCGGCATCGTAGTATTGCACGCGTTCGGCCACCACCGAAACGGGGACGTCGTGAACGATGTAACGAATCTGTCGCCCGCCGCCGGGCGGCGGGTCGGGCGGAAGTCCTCCGCCGCCGGTTGGCCCATCAACCTCTTCCGGTTCTTCGTCGTCCGGCGGCACCGGCGGGTCGTCCGGTCCGGGGATGTAGATGGAAACGGGATCGCCATCAAAATCCGGATCGGCAAACAGATCGGTGACGCCGCGGAAGTCCATGATGGTGAAGTACATTTTGCCGTAGTCTTCTTTGATGCGGGTGCCGCGACCGATGATCTGTTTGAACTCGGTCATGGAGTTGATGTTTTGATCCAGCACCACGAGTTTGCAGGTCTGGGCATCGACGCCGGTGGTCATGAGCTTGGAGGTGCAGGCGATGACGGGATGGGTGGATTCGGGATCAATAAAGTTATCCAGCTCCGCCTTGCCGAGGTTTTCATCGCCGGTGATGCGCATGACAAAACGCGAATCGGCCAGCACCGCCTCTTTGTGCAGATTCACCAGGGCCTGCCGCATGCGCTCCGCATGATCGATATCCTGGCAGAAAACGATGGTTTTGGACATGGGGTCGGTTGCGGCCAGAAACTCGGCAATCTTCCGGGCAACCAGCGCGGTGCGCAGTTCGAGCACCAGTGATTTATCCATGTCCTTGCGGTTATAGATGCGGTCTTCGATCAGGTTGCCGTTTTTGTCGGTCTTGCCTTTTTCAGGCCGCCAGCCGATGTCGCGATCGAGGTCATAGCGGATAACCTTATAGGGAGCGAGAAAGCCGTCGGCAATACCCTGACGGAGGGAGTAGAGATAGACCGGCTCGCCAAAGTAATCGATGTTGGAGACGTCCCGGGTTTCCTTGGGCGTGGCGGTCATGCCGATCTGGGTTGCCGAAGAGAAATAGGTGAGGATTTCCTTCCATGAGGCATCTTCGGCCGCGCTGCCCCGGTGACATTCGTCCACGACCACCAGGTCAAAGAAATCGGGGGAAAACTGCTTATAGATGTTCTGTGTGTCATCCGTTCCGCTGACGGCCTGATAGAGGGAGAGATAGATTTCGTAGGACTTGTCGACGGTCCGGTTGGTGATCTTGGTCATCGCCTGGCCGAAGGGCTTGAAGTCGTTGACGCGGGTCTGATCAACCAGAATATTGCGGTCGGCCAGAAAGAGGATGCGTTTTTTGGCCCCGGTTTTCCAGAGCCGCCAGATAATCTGGAAGGCGGTGTAGGTCTTTCCGGTGCCGGTGGCCATGACGAGCAGCACGCGATTCTGTCCGCCGGTGATGGCATCCACCGTGCGGTTAATGGCCACTTGCTGGTAATAGCGGGGTTCTTTGCCGCTGGCGTCGTCATAGTAGTCGCTCGCGGCCACCGTTGTCTTTTCAGGTGTCCAGCCCTTCCACTGCTGATAGACGGCCCAGAGTTCTTCCGGATTCGGGAATTCATCGAGGGCGAGTTCTTTTTCAACGGACCCCGTCAGCCCGGTGCCGTCGTGAAACAAAAAGCCGTCACCGTTGGAGCTGAAAATAAAAGGAATGTCGAGGGTTTTGCCGTAGTCCAATCCCTGTTGCATGCCGTCGCCGAGGGAATGGTTGTTGTCCTTGGCTTCAATGATGGCAATGGGCCGGTTGGGTTTGTAATAGAGAATATAGTCCGCGCGTTTGATCTTTTTTTTGTCGCGCATGGCCATATTGCCGCGCACCTGGATCGGTCCGTCCGTGAAGGATTTTTCTTCCCGGATCTGTTCCATTTTATCCCACCCCGCATCTTCCAATGCCGGCGTAATAAACTTGGTGCAGATATCCCGCTCGCTTAACGACTTCTTGTTCATGCTTTCTCCGGCCGCAAATCTATGGGCTTTAAAAGACTAGCGAATGCTGTGGGATTAGGAAGTTTGAAATAGTGAAAACCGCCGGGTCAGGCGAGGGTGCCTTTCGGGAATTGCATGGTGACGCAGTGGAGGGATCCGCCCTGGCGGATGAGGGTGGAGCAGTCGATGCCGATGATCTCGCGGCCGGGGAAGGCGCGGCCGATGGTTTCCAATGCCTGGACATCGGCGGGATCGTTGTAGGTGGGAACCAGAACGGCGCCGTTGATGACGAGATAGTTGGCGTAGGTGGCGGGCAGGCGGCGGTCGCCGTCGAATTTCGGGGCGGGCCAGGGGAGGGGCAGCAGGCGATAGCCGTCGAGGGCTTTGAGTTCATTTTCCAATGCCTGGAGGTTTTCGAAATGGGCGTCTTCGGGGTCGCTGCAGGCGACGTAGAGGATGGTTTGGTTCGGTGCGAGGCGGGCGAGGGTGTCGATATGCGCGTCGGTGTCGTCGCCGGCGAGGTGGCCGTTTTCGAGCCAGATGATGCGGGAGAGGCCGAAGAGGTCGGTCAGCTGCTGTTCGATCTGCTCTTTGGAAAGGTCGGGGTTGCGGTTTTTATTGAGCAGGCAGGTGGCGGTGGTGAGCAGGGTGCCTTCGCCGTCGGATTCGATACTGCCGCCTTCGAGCACCATATCGATGGTGCGGCGTTCGACGGTTCCGAAGGTGCCGGCTTCGTGCAGACGCCGGGTGATGGTGTTGTCGAGGTCGTGCGGATATTTTCCGCCCCAGCCGTTGAACTGGAAGTCGAGCAGCACGGGCCGGCCGTCCTCTTCGATGGTAATCGGGGCGATGTCGCGGCTCCAGGTGTCGTTGCAGTCGAGGTTTTCAACCATAATGACCGGCTGGAAGCGTTCGATGGCTTTTCGGATATGGGTAAAAACGGCGCGTGCGTCGTCGAGGCAGTAGGCCCAGTCCATGTGCGGTCGGGGCCAGACGAGCATGACGGCATCCTGCGGTTCCCATTCAGCGGGCAGTCTTCTGTTCTTCATGGGGCGGGAGCATTTCCAAGGATTGGAAAAAACGCGAGCGGAAAAGTTCCAATCCTTGGAAATTCCTCATATGCTCGCTGACAGGATTTCGGAGAATGGTATGAGACGGTTGTTGTTGGTTTTGGTGGCCTGTGTGCTGAGTT
>JBFJYX010000221.1:0-5462 GCA_041622415.1 Pontiella sp. | reverse complement strand
GTTTGTCCTTCGTTTTGATCTGGGCAATATACCGGAAAAGCACCGGTTGCCTCTACTGATCGGACTCCCTGTCATGGTTATTATCCGAATGGCGGTGCTGGCTGTTTTCAAAGTGCACCGCGGGCTGTACCGGTATGTCAGTCTGCATGACCTGGTGCAGCTGTTCAAGGCGGTCTCGATGGGCACCGTGCTGTTTGCCGGATTTTGGCTGCTGACCTTTAACTGGCGTTACTTTATGCCCCGGTCGATCTATTTTATCGATTGGATGCTGTGTTTAATGAGTCTGGGCGGACTACGCGCCTGCGTGCGGCTGTGGCGAAACCGTCGGGAGCGGAAGTCCAAGGTGGCGGCTACGGCTTCCGGTGGACGGGCCCTGATTGTGGGTGCAGGGAATATGGGTGAAAATATCCTGCGCATCATCGACCGCCGGTTCCTGGGGCAGGAAATTGATGTGGTCGGGTTTGCGGATAATGATCCCATGAAAAAGAGCACGGAGATTCATGGAATTCCCGTGTTGGGCCGCCTGGATGATATTCCGCACCTGGTGCAGGAACACCATGTTAAAACGGTGGTCTTTGCCATTTCTTTTCCGCCGCCGGGCCTGTTCCAGAAGGTGGTGAGCAGCTGTGACGGCCTGGCTGTCCGGTTCAATACGGTATCCGTGCTCAAGGATATGACGACCGGTGAGCTCAGCGTCGATAAAATGCGGTCCCTGCGTATTGAGGACCTGCTGGGTCGCAGTCCGGTGCAGGTTGATTCGGCACCGGTCAGCCGCGCGGTATCGGATCAAACGGTCCTGGTCACGGGGGCCGGGGGATCAATCGGTTCCGAGCTGAGCCGTCAGCTGGCCGGCTTTAAACCGAAGAGGCTCATTCTGCTGGACTCCGGGGAGACGCCGCTGTTTGAGATTGACCGTGAACTGCGCCAAACCCATCCGTCGCTGAATATCCAGGCGGTGATCGCAGATATCAAACACGGCGATGTGATTGAGCGGATCTTCAAGGAGGAGGAGCCGGACTTTGTCTATCATGCGGCGGCCTATAAGCATGTGCCGCTGATGGAAGACCATCCGGACGAAGCCGTGCTGAACAATATCCGCGGCACCCGTAACCTGGCTCAGGCTGCACGCCGGCATAAATGCAAGCGATTCGTTATGATTTCAAGCGATAAAGCGGTGCGGCCTTCCAATGTGATGGGGGCGACGAAGCGGATGTGTGAGCTGGTGGTACAGTCCCTGAACGGCAGTGATACCATTTTTACCGCCGTGCGCTTCGGAAATGTCCTGGGCAGCAACGGCAGCGTTATTCCGATTTTCAAGAAACAGCTGGAGGCCGGGGGGCCCCTGACCGTTACGCATCCGGATATGACGCGCTATTTCATGACCATTCCCGAGGCGGTTTCGCTGGTGCTGCAGTGCGGCGTGATTGCCGAGGCGGGCGATATTTTTGTCCTCGATATGGGCACACCCGTAAAGATTATCGATCTGGCGAAGAATATCATCCGCCTCTCCGGTCTGCGCGAAGATATTGATGTTTCCATCAAGGTGACCGGGTTGCGCCCCGGAGAAAAAATGTACGAGGAGCTCGTGGCGTATGGCGAAGAGCTGAAGCCCGCGGGTATTGCCAAAGTGAATGTCCTGAAGCAGAAGAGTAATGGACTCTGCCATCATGTGCTGATGGCCATGATGGGACACATGGAAGACGTTGCGATGACCCGGAACGCGGAAAAGACGCGCGCCCTGCTCTGGCGGATGATCGAGCTGGACCATGATCGAGCCCGGTTCGGTAAGGAGGGGTTGATGCGCCGGGATGTCGCTTCCCTGGTGGGTGAGTGGGTGGATACCGTGGATATTCCCGGCCGACCGCAGGAACCTGCGAAAGGCCGGATCCTGGCTGTCGTCGGCAGTCTGGAGATCAAGGATGTGCTGGAAGGCATCATCCATACTGCAGGATATGAACTGGACTGTTTTGCCTCATCGGAGCAGGCGCTTCATTTGCTGGCCAGCGACCGGGGATATACTGCTCTTCTGTGCGACTACATCATGCCGTTCGATACCGCCTGGAAACTCCGAGATAAAGTACGAAATCTGGACGCGAAAATCCCGGTGGTGGCTATGAGCATGTATGACAGCCAGCTCCTCTCTCAAGTGCTGGAGATTGAACCTGAGCTGCCGGTGCTGCGCAAACCGTTCGACGGGTCAGCCTTTGAGGAAATGCTGCAGACGACGCTCAATCCCATCCGTGGATCCGGAGCGGTCGAAAAAATAGTCTAATGTTCAAAACCTTGGGAACCGATTATCCCAAGGTTTTTTTGCGTTGATGTGCTGCGCCGTAGGCTTGTCCTTCGGGGCCGTCGTGATGCTCCGTCCTCACTGCGCTTCGCTTGTGTCGAACCGGGGGTTCTCATCCATCCAGACACAAAAAAACCGGTGCTTTTCAGCACCGGTTAAGATGGTGGTGGGAGATGGATTCGAACCATCGAACTCAAAGAGGGCAGATTTACAGTCTGCTGCGTTTGACCGCTTCGCTATCCCACCGTTTCCTCGAAAGGAGCGAATAACATACCCGAATTTTTTGCGTTGTCTACTGTGATTTTAATAAAAAGTTCGGTTATTGTTTCTGACCTATGAGCACATTATCAAAACCCATTATCTGTTGCGGATTTACGCCGTGCGTCCAACGCATCATCGAGTTTAAAAAAATTGAAAAAGGCGGGGTCAATCGCGCCCAAAAGGTGACGATCGGCATCGGGGGCAAGGGGGCAAACGTTGCGCGCATGGTCACGCAGCTGGGCGGATCGGCTGAACTTATCGAATTTGTCGGCGGCCCGAACGGCCAACAGCTGGAGGCCCTGCTGAATCAGGAGGGGGTGGGCTACCGTCACGTGCAGGTGGACGGTGAGACGCGGATCTGCCAGACGCTGCTGGAAGCGGGCAATCCGGACGCCACGGAGCTGGTGGAGGAGATGCCGCCGGTGTCTTCCAATGATTGGAAGCGGATGCTGGAGCTTTTCCAATCATTGGAAATCGAGGGGGCCCTTATTGCTGTATCGGGCAAGCTGCCGGCCGGTGCCCCGGCGGACGGGTATGCCGCGATCTGCGAGCTGGCTCATCGCCGGAATGCCCGGGTGATTATCGATACCCAGGGCGAACCGCTGGCGCTGGCGCTGAAGCATCGCCCGTTTCTGGTGAAAATCAATGAGGCGGAGCTTCGGGAGGCTACAGGATGCGCTGACCTCTTCGACGGGTGTGCCCGGCTGATGGAGCTGGGGGCGGAATCGGTTTTTATTACGCGGGGCAGCCGGAGTTCGTTTTATGTGGATGCCTTCCAGCGACTGGAAGTTTCGTCTGTAAATATCGATGCCGTAAATCCGATCGGCAGCGGGGATGCGGTTACGACGGGCATTGCGGTGGCCCTCAATGCAGGACAGGCGATTGAGGAGGCGTTGAAAACGGGCATGGCCTGCGGCGCGGCAAATGCGCTGAACCTGCTTTCCGGTTATCTGAAACCGGAAGATGTAGAGCGGCTGAAGGGCGCCGTCGCGCTAAAGCCCGTCGGGGAATAGGTCGCCGAGTTTCGGTTCCTCGCCGGGCCGCGTTTGTTTTCTGACGGTTTTGCGCGCATCGATGGCGCACCGGGCGAGGAATTCCCCGCAGGACATCACCTGTCCGCCGTGACTCAGTACGGTGTCGGATTCGGCGCGATCTGAAGTGACGACCAGAATCTTTTCCGGTGCGTCGAATTTGGCCACGAGACGTTCGATCACGGTGTCGGCGGTCTGGTTGCCCGGGGAAAAGAATACTTCCATGTGTTTGGATGTCAGGGCGGCATCCTGACCTGCGTCGCGGCCGTCAAATACGATGGTGGTCTGCCGGGCCATCCGGTGGGCGGTGGACTCGACTTTTCGGAGCAGCCGATGACGGGCCAGCTCCATATCGCGGCTGAGCAGCGGTTGAAGACCGTCCACGCCATGCAGCAGGTTGTATCCGTCGATAATCAGCCAGTGCGGATTCATTATCTTCCCCGCAGCCGATCCATAAAGGATTTTTCGGTTTTGAGCAGTTTGTTCAGCCGGTCTCGTAGGCCGCCTTTGATGCTCTGCGCCTGATTGTAAATCTGCTCGGTTTTATGAAAGTCCAGCAGCTCGGCATCGACCAGCGGAATCCGGAGGTAGATATCCACTGGATTGGTGATCAGCTTTTCATCGGCAATCGTGCTCATCATGACTTCATAGGTATGGAAAATCGCCTCGATCGGATTCGGAATTTTATCTTTGGGCTTGGAGCTTTCGCCCATGACATCGACCGCAATGCGGATATCGCATTTCGAACTGAGCAGGTCGAGCGGGACATTGTTCACCAGCCCGCCATCCACCAGTACGCGATCCTCGAGATGGATCGGGGTAAAGACATAGGGTATGGCCATGCTGGCCCGAATGGCGGGCAGCAGCTCCCCGGAATCAAACACCACCTGTTGATTGCGCCAGAAATCAGCCGCTACGGTGCGGAGAGGGATTTCGAGCTCTTCGAATGTGGTGATGCCGAGCTGCTCATAGAGAAAGCTCAGCAGTTTTTCTCCCTTGATCAGCCCCTTCGGTCTCAGGCTCAGGTGCGGATCAAACAGCTCGAGGAATTTAAAATTTTCCCTGGTGCGGAAAACATCTTTGATCGACGATTTTTGCGAAGGAATGAACAGGCGGCTGACCATCTCATAGATCTCCTCCGCGGAGTGGCCGGCGGCATAGAGTGCGCCTAGTACGGCTCCGATGCTGGTCCCGGTGATCTGGACCGGTTTGATGCCGAGTTCGTCGAAGACTTCCAGGACCGCAATGTGTGCAAACCCTTTGGCTCCGCCGCCGCCCAATGTCAGTCCGATTTTTTTCATGGATTCATCTTAGGCCGACCATTCAGCCTCGGCAAGGTATTCGGAAACAATGTCTTTATAGGTCTTGAGCTTCTGTGACTTTTTCAGCTTTTTGAACATTTTCCGACCATTGGAAAGGTGGGTCGCTTGATAGGTCCAGAATTCTTTCATCTTTCCAAGGACGGGATGATCGCCGTGCAGTACAGTCTCATATTGTGAAACCAAATCGTCGTGAAACCTAGAAATTCGCTCAATTTCACTGCCACACCTCTTGAGGTGTGGGAGTCCTTTGATCTCTTCACAAAGGAACGGATTGGCCAGCAGACCGCGGCCGAGCATGAAACGGCGGATGTCGGGGAAGCGTTTTTCCAATGCTTGGAAAAAGGCGAGATCGTTGATGTCGCCGTTGTAGCAAACAGTGTGTTCCAACGCGTCGTAAGCCTCCTCGAAGGCATCCATATCCACGGTGCCGTCATACATCTGCTCCGCGGTGCGCGGATGAATGATGACTTCGCTGAGCGGAAAGCGGTTGAGGACCGGAATGAGGTTCAGCAGTTCCGATTTATCGGAAACGCCGAGCCGAACCTTGACCGAGATTTT
>JBFJYX010000220.1:0-5493 GCA_041622415.1 Pontiella sp. | reverse complement strand
TCGACCTCGCCCCGCACACAAAACCGTTCCACCCACAGCGGGGTCGCGGCCCCCGCCCTGCATTGCTTTTTTTAGCTGAACCGAACCAGGCCGGCTTCGCGCAGGCTGAGGAAATCGGTGTTGGAATTCGTGCGGCGGTGGCCGATCACGATGTGGTCGAGGATTTTGATGCCCATCACTTCGCCGGCGCCGATGAGCTGCCGGGTCACTTTGATGTCTTCGGATGACGGCGTCGGATCGCCGGACGGATGATTGTGCGCCAGGATGATCGAGGCGCAGGAAAGCTCAACGGCTTTTTTAAACAACTCGCGGGGATGCACAAGGCTGCTGGTCAGCGTGCCTTCGCTGATTTTTTCGGGTTCGCCGATGAGCCGATTTTTGGCATCCAGCATAAGGGCCCAGAAGATTTCCTTCTGCAGCACGCGCGCGCGTTCCCGCAATACAGCCGCCGCCTGCTCCGGCGTCGTGACCATCGGACTTTCCCCCACGCTTTCGCGGGTCAGGCGCTGCGCCAGTTCCATCGCGGCTTTGATCATCTGGGCTTTCACCGGGCCGATACTGTTGATGGACTGAATCTCTTTCACCGAGGCTTTGGCCAGTGCCGTCAGCGATCCGAATGCCGTGATCAGGCGCTGGGAAACCTCGACCACATTCATGCCTTTGGTTCCGGTTCTCAGAATCAGCGCCAGCAGCACCGCATCGGAAACATTTTCAGCCCCGACCCGCTCAAATTCCTCGCGCGGTCGAAGCTGCGCCGGCATATCGCAAACCCGCAGGTTCTGCGGACGGACCTCATACTTCAGCTGCTCTGCGCCCTTCCTCATGGAAAGGATCATTGCAGAGCAACTGATTATTTCAACTTAATAAGTCCGACATTTACTTGCCCGTACTGCCAAAACCTCCCGCGCCGCGGGTGGTTTCGGAAAGCTCGTCCACCATCTCGTAGTAAATCGGCGAACAGTCGCAGGCGACGACCTGAAACAGGCGCTGCCCTTTTTCGGCGGTATAGGTTTCGCCTTTGATATTGTCGCACATCGCCATCAGCTCCCCGCGGTAGCCGGCATCAATCAGGCCGACGGAATTGGCAAGACGCAGCGGGGTTTTGGAAATACTCGAGCGCGGCATCAGGAAATAGGCGCGGCCGTCTTCCGGCTCGCAGGCAATGCCGAGTTTGATCGCCTGGGTCTCGCCCGGCTCAATCGTGATGTCTTCAAGCACATAGAGGTCGAGGCCGGCGTCGCCCTCATGAAAATGACCGTGGTCGGAATAAACTTCGCGCGCGGTGTCGTTCAGCGGTTTGATTTTAAGATGCATTCGTTTCCTTTTTTACCGTTATTTAAAATTCGGGTAACAATATCTTTGCTTCGGAATTTCACAAACCACTAATCTCCACTAATTCACGCTAATCCCGGCACCGCTTAGTGCCGATTAGTGAAAATCAATGGATTAATTTTTTTTGGAGAGCAGGATGTTGAAGTTAGCTATTTTCGGATCGGGGTCGGGAACCAACTGCCAGGCGATCATTGACGCCGTCGAGGCGGGGGCACTGGACGCCGAAATCAAGTGCGTGCTGGCCGACGCCGAAGACGCCTATATTCTGGAACGCGCCCGCAAACACAACATTCCGGCCATCTATTTTGACTGCGCGCCCTTTAAAACCAAGCTCGACGGCGAGGCCGAACAAAAGGTTATCCAAACATTGGAAGAGCACGACGTGAACTTCATTGCCCTCGCCGGCTTTATGCGGATCGTTAAAGACGGCCTGCTCAAAGCCTACGAAGGCCGCATGATCAATATCCACCCCTCGCTGCTGCCCAGCTTCCCGGGGCTCGACGGAGGCAGACAGGCCTTTGACTACGGCGTGAAGTTTACCGGATGCACGGTTCACTTTGTCGATGCCGGCGTGGACACCGGTGCGATCATTAACCAGAAGATCATTGCCATCGAGGACGACGATACGCTCGACAGCATGATGGAAAAACTGCACGCCCAGGAACACATTGCCTATATCGAAGCCCTCCGCTGGATTGCGGAAGGCCGCGTGCAGCGCAACGGGCGGCGCATCACCCTGAAGTAATCCATGGATACCCTATGACCGAACCTCTAAAACTGGGCTGGCGCGAATGGTGCAGCCTGCCCGATCTGAACATTGCGGCTATTAAAGCCAAAATCGATACCGGCGCCAAAACCTCGGCGCTTCACGCGTATCAGGTGGACCCCTTCATTCAGGACGGCTGCGACATGGTCCGCTTCCTGATTCATCCCATTCAGAAAAACAATACGTTTAGCCTCGAATGCACAGCGCCCATTAAAGACCAGCGCGAGGTCACCGACTCCGGCGGCCATAAAGAAATGCGCTATATTATTGAAACCCGGGTCGTTATCGGGGATAAGGCTCGACTGATCGAGATGTCGCTGACCAACCGCGATACCATGCGCTTCCGAATGCTGCTCGGCCGCAGGGCCATGGAAGAACATACGCTGGTGGATCCCGCAGCCTCATATTTAAACGGTCGAATTAATGCACTCAGGCTCTACGGCCTGAAGTAACTGGAGAATCATATGAAAATTGCGCTGCTTTCGCGGAACTCGAAACTCTATTCGACCCGCCGCCTGGTTGAAGCCGCCAAAACCCGCGGCCACGAAATTCAGATCATCGATGTGCTCCGCGCGTACATGAACATTGCGTCGCACAAACCCACGATTCACTACAAGGGCGAACCCCTGACCGGCTTTGAAGCCGTGATTCCCCGTATCGGCGCATCGGTCACTTTTTATGGCGCCGCCGTGCTGCGACAGTTTGAAATGATGGGCGTTTACCCGCTGAATGAATCGGTGGCGATCACCCGCTCGCGCGACAAACTGCGCTCGCTGCAGCTGCTGTCCCGCAAAGGCATCGGCCTGCCGGTGACCGGCTTTGCAAGCAAACCGGATGACATCAAGGATATGATCAAAATGGTGGGCGGCGCGCCGCTGGTGGTAAAACTGCTGGAAGGCACCCAGGGCATCGGCGTGGTACTGGCGGAAACGCAGAAAGCCGCCGAAAGTGTCATCGAAGGTTTCATGGGAGTAAAAGCCAACATTCTGGTGCAGGAATACATCAAGGAATCCGGCGGTGCTGATATCCGCTGTTTTGTGATCGGCAATAAAGTCGTGGCCGCCATGCAGCGCAAGGCTGCCCCCGGCGAATTCCGCTCCAACCTGCATCGGGGCGGCTCCTCGTCGCTCATCAAAATTACGCCCGAAGAACGCTCAACAGCCGTCCGTGCTGCAAAAATCATGGGCCTGAACGTCGCCGGTGTGGACCTGCTGCGCTCCAACCACGGCCCCGTGATTATGGAAGTGAACTCCAGTCCCGGACTGGAAGGCATTGAAACAGTCACCGGAAAAGACATTGCCGGCATGATTATCGAATATATGGAAAACACCGCCCAACGCGGAAAAACCCAAACGCGGGGCCAGGGTTGAACAGGAACAAAGCCATAACGATCGGCGCGTTTACCGTCGAGCCGGGCTGCCGAGAAACGGCACAGTTTCCGTTGCCGGAACTGTATACGCATGCCCCGACCACCATGCCCGTTGAAATCATCAACGGAAAGCAGGCCGGCCCGGTTCTTCTGATCACCTCCTGCATACACGGCGATGAAATCAACGGCATTGAAATTATCCGCCGCCTGCTCACGCACAAAACACTGAACACCCTCAAAGGCACACTGATCCTCATTCCGGTGGTCAATGTATTCGGTTTTGTGGCGCAATCCCGCTACCTGCCGGACCGCCGGGATTTAAACCGCTCGTTCCCGGGGTCGGCCAAAGGCTCCATGGCGGGGCGGCTGGCCAACCTGATTACCGCGGAAATCCTGCCGCACTGCAGCCATGTGATCGACCTGCATACCGGGGCGATCGACCGGGAAAACCTTCCGCAGATCCGGGCCTCCCTGAATACGGAAAACACGGAACTCCAGGACCTGGCGCTCAGCTTTCAGGCCCCGGTGGTGCTGGATGCCGTGCTGCGCGAGGGCACCTTCCGGAAGTGCGCCCACGAAATGGGCACCCCCACCCTTGTGTATGAAGCCGGCGAGGCCCTGCGGTTTGATGAAGTGTCTATTCGTGCCGGAGTAACCGGCGTGCTCAACGTACTGTCCCATCTGGGCATGATCCGCAAACGGACGCAGCGGCGCAGCCACTCCCCGGTTGTGGCCAAAGGCTCCTCCTGGGTCCGCGCATCGCAGAGCGGCGTGCTCCGCTCGCTGGTGGCGCTGGGCGCCCGGGTCAAATCCGGAGAGACGCTGGCCTACGTCAGCGATCCGATCGGGCATGATGAAGAAGCGATTATCAGCCCCGCGGCGGGCATTGTGATCGGCCGCGCGCGGCTGCCGCTGGTGCATGAAGGCGAAGCCGTCTTTCACATCGCCCGGTTCAGCCAGACGGGAAATGCCGCCGAACAGGTGGAATCGTTCCAGGATGAATTCGACCCGGTCAACGGCACATCGGACAGCGATGAGCCGCCGCTGGTCGGCTAGACGAGCAGGTCGTCCTCTTCCGGCTCGTGGTGAACCTCACTCAGCCGCTTCGGATCCCACGGGAAGTGGCTGAGGATAAATGAGGCGAGACGGGTCACGAACAGGATGCCGCCGCCGATCAGCAGCAGCGCCTTGACCGGATAGCCTTCATAGGCCTTCGCAAATTCATTCAGCAGCGCACCGCCGACGATGACCGCAAGCATGAGCGGTGTAATCACCCGCACGGCAAAATCCCAGACGATCGGCAGCTTGACCGAGCTGACCGAATTAACATGGCGGCGCATGACACCGGATTTCAGGATCCAGCCCACCAGGATGCATTCGAGAATGCCGCCGATAATCAGCGCATAGTTGTTGATGAAGTGGTCGACAATATCGAGGATGTAGAGCCCGGCACGCGTCGTGAACACGACACTGCCGGCCAGCCCCACCCCGCAGATGATCGATGTGGCTTTTTTGCGGCTGATCCTGAATTTGTCGCAGATCGAACAGCTGAAGGCTTCCGTCAGAGAAATGGCGGAGGAAAGTCCGGCGACGATCAGTACGAGGAAAAAGAGGGCGCCGAAAATCCGGTTGCCGGCCGGCAGCTGATTAATGGCTTCCGGGTAGACCACAAAGGCCAGGCCGGGGCCGCCTTTGATCACTTCGCCGAAGTCCACACCCTGCGCATGGGCCATGTAGCCGATGGTGCCGAAAACCGCAAAGCCGGTGATGAAGGAATACAGGCAGTTCAGCACGCAGGTGGTCAGCGCATTGCCGACGATATCCGTCTTTTTCGGCAGATAGCTGGCATAGGTGATCATAATGCCGAACCCGAGCGACAGGGTGAAAAAGATCTGTCCGAATGCCGCCACCCAAACCCCGCGCCCGTCCGAAGTGGCCAGGCTGATTTTAGAGAAGTCGCAATGCAGGTAGTTGTTTTTGATGGCGTCCCAGGCCCCGTCCAGCTGCAGCGACCAGCCCACCAGGA
>JBFJYX010000219.1:0-5505 GCA_041622415.1 Pontiella sp. | reverse complement strand
CTGCTGAAAGGCAGGGTTATTGCGGAAAGGGGAAATAGATGGATACACTGAGTTGGACACTGCTGTTTGTTGCCGGAGAAAGTTTACTTGCGCTCGGCTATGCGGCGCTGAAGACCAAATGGATTTTCCGGCAACGGGTTGAAAATCCGAAACTCGCACAGATCGGCGGATTCGTGTCCGACGGGGCCATGGCATTCCTGACCCGCGAATACAAAGTCCTGATTCCCTTTGTGGTGATTGTTGCGGCGTTCCTGGCCATCGCGAACCAGGGGGCGCTGAAATTCCAGGCGGTTGCGTTTGTGGTGGGCGCCACCGCCTCCGCACTGGCGGGCTTTATCGGCATGAAGGTGGCCACCGCGGCCAACAGCCGGACCACCCAGGCCGCGCAGGGGGGGCTGATTCCCGCCCTCAAGGTGGCGTTTTCCGGCGGCAGCGTGATGGGGATGAGCGTGGTCGGCCTGTCGATGCTGGGTTTCTGCATCCTCCTGTTTCTGGGCCGGTTGCGGTTCGGCTCTTCCTTTGAATCGCTGTCCGGCACCATACTTCCGATCATCACCGGATTCAGCCTGGGCGCCAGCTCGATGGCGCTGTTCGCCCGTGTGGGCGGCGGTATTTTCACCAAAGCGGCCGATGTCGGCGCCGACCTCGTCGGCAAGGTCGAGGCGGGGATCCCCGAGGATGACCACCGCAATCCCGCCACGATCGCGGATAACGTGGGCGACAATGTGGGCGACGTCGCCGGCATGGGGGCGGACCTGTTTGAATCCTATGTAGGCTCCATCATCGGTGCCATGGTGCTCGGCGCGAGCGTGGCCGGCAGCGAGGCCTACCGGACGACGCTGGTCATGTTTCCGCTGATACTGGCGGTGGCGGGGATTTTGGCCGCGATGATCGGGGTCCTGTTTGTCCGGGTGAAAGAGGGGCAGTCCCCGCAGGCGGCCCTGAACAAGGGGACCTTCGGCGCCGCCGGTATTGCGGCCGTCTTCTCCTTTCTGCTCTGCCGGTTCCTGCTCGGCGGGAACGAGGGCTGGCTCGCCATCTTTTTCTCGTCGGTCCTTGGCATGGTGGCCGGAACGCTGATCGGAATGATTACCGAACACTATACCGGCACCGGTACCCGCCCGGTGATCAAGATCGTAAAGGCGTGCGAAACCGGTCCGGCCACTACGCTCATTTCCGGTATGGGCGTGGGCATGGTCTCCGCTTTTCCCCCGATCATTATCATTGTGGCGGCCATTCTTTCCAGCGAAGCCCTGTCCGGCCTCTACGGGATTGCCATCGCCGCGCTGGGCATGCTGATCACGCTCGGCATCCAGCTGGCGGTCGATGCCTACGGCCCGATCGCGGACAACGCCGGCGGCCTGGCCGAAATGTCGGAATTCCCGCCGGAGGTGCGCGAAATTACGGATGAGCTGGATGCCGTCGGCAACACCACCGCTGCCATCGGCAAGGGGTTTGCCATCGGCTCGGCGGCGCTCACCGCCATCATTCTGTTTTCGGCCTTCCAGAAACAGGTCGGGGTGGGGGTCATCAACCTGGTCGACCCGAAAGTGGTTTCCGGGGTGCTGCTGGGGGCCGTGCTGCCCTATCTCTTTTCATCCATGGCCATGAATGCGGTCGGCGAGGCCGCCTTTGATATGATCAAAGAGGTGCGCCGGCAGTTCCGCGAAAATCCGGGCATCCTGAAAGAGACCGCCCAGCCGGACTATAAGAAGTGTGTCGACATTTCCACCGCGTCCGCGCTCAAGGGTATGATCATTCCCGGCGTGGTCGCGGTATTGACCCCGGTGCTGGTCGGCTTTATCGGCGGACCCGCCATGCTGGCCGGAACGTTGATCGGCGTGACGGCTTCGGGCGTCGTGCTGGCCATTTTCATGTCGAATGCGGGCGGGGCATGGGACAATGCCAAGAAAATGATCGAGGGCGGCGCCAGCCAGGGCAAGGGGTCCGAGGCCCATAAGGCGGCGGTGGTCGGCGATACCGTGGGGGATCCCTTCAAGGATACCGCCGGGCCTTCGCTCAATATTCTCATCAAACTGATGGCGGTCATCTCGCTGGTGATTGCTCCAATGCTCAAAAACTTCTGGGGGCTTTAATATGAACTTCGAAACCCGACTCTATATGGTGCTCTATCCGAATGCGTCGCTGATTGCCTCGCAGTATGATCCCGACCGTTTTGCGCAGCACTACACCTCCGGCTCCAGCCGCCACTATACCGGGAAGGTGGTCTTTGCGGAGGTGGATCCCGCCTATCGGCACGAATATTTCGATATCGAAAACATCCTCAAGGAGATCCGGCCGCATGACGACGGACGCCCCAAGGCGACCAAGTTTATCTCCAGCTACCGCGTGCTCGAGCATGTTGACCTGTCGGCGATCGGGAACCTTCATCTCTCGACGCAGGAGGGGCATTGCATCGACCTGCAGCGGGGCGAGTTCGATGTCGAGCACCGGGAAACCGTGCGGATCTATGCCGAAATCGAACCGATGCATATGCTCGTGATGTCCAAACTCAATCCCGGCGACTTCGGGGCCTACATCACCGATCCCGGAAACCCCAAAAGTGCGCCGAAGCAGTTTTATACCCAGCTCAACATTGATCTGGATGAATTCCTGGAAGAGTTCGAGCACAATCCCTTCAAGCCGTCGCCCGTCTCCTCGCTGCATCCGTCGACCATTCGGGATGCCTTTGTTGAGCTGATGTCCAAACCGGATAAAACGAGCAAGGGGCTGGCGCTCGACAGCAACTTCGACAACATTTCCTACCGCCTGCTGAAGCATGGGTTCACCTTCGCGGCGAAAGGGGAGAGCGTATTCTATCCGCTGCCGAACCACCGGGAAATCGAGGCGCGCAACCTCAAATTCTGGCGAACCATGTAGCACCGGCCGTTTTTTCCAATCATTGGAAGTCCCGCACGCCGCATCCCGGTGTGCGGAGCTCGGCCGGTCGATGCCGCCGCTGTGCGTTTCAAGTCCTGCATCTCTTCCAAAGGCATGCACACGCACCGGTTTCCGGTTTAATTTCTTTTGAAACAATTACCACCGATCTCACCCGTGCCCGGCGTATCGGATGGTATTTCCCATTTGTATCAAAATAAACGACTTATGGTGGTTTAGGTCCGCGTTCTTCAGGAACCCCTGATCATTAAATACGTATTTAAGTTCGGCAATCCTGGACCATGGCATGGCGGGTGCTATATACACCCCGCCGATCTTTCGCTGAAAGCAGTTGATGGAAGATCGTTATAAGAGATTTTTTTGAGAAAAACGGGAGAACCAGATGAAAACACGGTTAGTCATTTTAAGCATGCTGTTCATTCAGGGAGCTTGCTCAACGTTGTGGGCAAATGTATTAAACTGGCCGGCTTCCGGGTGGGCACCGCTCTATGGCCAGAGCTCACTTTACTCCGATATTCCCGATGATACGGGAAACAACGGCCATGAGTATCTCGACTTTGTAGGGGATACCAATTATGCCGCGGCTTTTTACTATTACCGCACGGCGGCGGAATCCGGTGAGGCGGAAGATCAGCTGCTTTTCCGGGTCAGGCTGGATTCTAAAAAGAATAAAATGCCGGGTGCCTATCAGGTTTTCTTTGAAACCAGCTACGATTCTTCGGTGGATTGGGTTCTTGAATTGGAAACGGGGGATCTCGACAGCACCGGAACAATCTCTTTCGGTTCGGCCGCCGGTACAAACCGAAGCGGAGTCACGTTCGGCACGGTGGTTTGGTCGGATAGTTTTACAAGCACCTCCGGATATGCCCATTGGGCAGGCGCGGCAACCGGAGACGGTTCTTCATTCAATGGCGACATAGACTACTTTCTCGAATTCGGTTTGCCCTGGAGTACATTTACAAACTACACGGGGGTAACTTCAACCAACGACCCGTTCAGGCTCCTGTTCACATCATCCCAAAGCGGCGGACAGATTGATGACGGCGATGTCGGCAACAGCTCCGCAACCATAGGAGTGGATGTGGTCTTTGATGACATTTATGCAGATCCCGATCCGGCAGACGGCCCTTACACACAAACTATCAGCTTCACCAATCCGGGCGATCAGGACTCCTCGGATACGGTGCTTCTGAACGCCTCCGCAAGTTCCGGTCTTCCGGTCTCTTTTTCGGTTCAAAGCGGTCCGGGTGTTATCTCCTCCGCAACCAACCTGACTTTCAGCGGTTCCGGCACAGTCGTCATCGTGGCATCCCAGTCCGGAAACAGCAGCTGGCTGCCGGCTCCTTCGGTAACCCACAGTTTTCTTGTCACAGGTAAAACCGCCGCCACAGTTACGCTCGACGACCTGAACCCGACGTACGACGGCACGGCGCAGAGCGCCACCGCCACGACGGTTCCGTCGGGCCTCACGGTCGACCTCACCTACGACGGTTCCCCGGTTGCGCCGACGAACGCCGGCAGCTACACCGTCATCGGCACGATCAACGATCCGGGTTATGAAGGCTCGGCCACCAACACGTTCACCATCGCGCAGGGCACCCAGACGCTGACGTTCCCGAACCCGGGCGCGCAGGTTGCAACCAACAGCGTGTTGCTCGGCGCCACCTCCGACCGCGGCCTGTCGGTCACGGACTACACCGTGATCAGCGGTCCGGGCAGCCTGAGCGGCACGACGCTGAGCTTTACCGGATCCGGCACAGTGCTGGTCAGCGCCAACCAGTCCGGCGACGCCAACTGGGGCGCGGCCGTACCGGTCACCAACGCCATCAGCGTGAGCAAAGCGACCGCTTCGATCAATGTCACGGGCCTGAGCCCGACCTACGACGGCACCGCGCAGACGGTCACGGTCACGACCGATCCGAGCGGCCGGCCGGTGGACATCACCTATAACGGTTCCACCACCGCACCGACGAATGCGGGCACCTACACCGTGATCGTAACGGTCAACGACCCGCTCTACGGCGGAAGCGTGACCAATACGTTCACGATCGCCAAGGCGGACCAGAGCATCACCTTCACCAACCCCGGTTCGCAGGGCGTCAGCGATACGGTGAACCTGAGTGCCACGGCCGACAGCGGCCTGGCGGTCACCTTCGGCGTGGTCTCCGGCCCGGCGGTCCTGAGCGGCAGCACGCTGACGTTCACCAACTCCGGCGCGGTCGTCATCAGCGCCGACCAGCCCGGCGACGCCAACTGGAACGCGGCTTCGCAGACCAACATCAGCTTCAGTGTCGGTAAAACCGCCGCCACAGTTACGCTCGACAACCTGAACCCGACCTACGACGGCACGGCGCAGAGCGCCACCGCCACGACGGTTCCGGCGGGCCTCACGGTCGACCTCACCTACGACGGCTCCCCGGTTGCGCCGACGAACGCCGGCAGCTACACCGTCATCGGCACGATCAACGATGCGGGCTATGAAGGCTCGGTAACCAATACGTTCACCATCGCGCAGGGCACCCAGACGCTGACGTTCCCGAACCCGGGCGCGCAGGTTGCAACCAACAGTGTGTTGCTCGGCGCCACCTCCGACAGCGGCCTGTCGGT
>JBFJYX010000218.1:0-5536 GCA_041622415.1 Pontiella sp. | reverse complement strand
GGCTGATCGAAGATCATTCGGCAGTATCCGGCCAGATGTCCGGTTCCCACCGTCCGGGTCAGGATGTGTGCGCTTTGTTCGTCGTACCCGTCCGGAGCATCGGTGGGGTTGTTTTCGGGGAGGTAGCCTTCGGCCAGATAGATTTCAGTGCGGAAACGGATGCACTCTTCAAGTTCCTTTTGCGGCAGCGTCCCCGGGGCATGGACCGTCGTTTCGAATCGTTCCAAAAACTTTTCCAACTTTCGCATACGCTGATCTGCTCCCCATCGGTCCGTGGAATACCGGAGGTTAACACGGACGCACAGGAATCGGAAAGGGTATATTGCGGTGCTGTTTTCTTGTTCAGGCTTTGAAGATCAGGCTTCTGATTTGGCCGTCAGAATGCGTTCCTGCCGGTCGCGGAGGATTTCCTTATTGGTCCAGACGCCGTGCGGATCGCGGTAGGGCAGCCCGCGGGAGGTTTCGCGGATCAGCCGGATTTCATGGTCGGGCAGGGGGATGCCGATATCGTCTTCGCGCAGGGCCGCCAGCGTCCCGCCGCGCGCCCGGCCGACCGGATCGGTCTCGCCGACAAAAAAGCCGGCTTCGAGCAGTCCGGCCCGGACGGGAATTGCGGCGCAGTAGGTCAGCAGCACCGCATCCGGTTTCATCACCCGCTTCAGCTGCCTGAAGAAATCCACGGTCCAGAGTTCGGCATTGCGCTGGGTGGAAAAGGCGTCGAGAAAGACGAGATCAAAGGATGCCGGTTTCAGTTTGGTGATCGTGTAGCGTGCGTCGCCCCAATGCATGACGATTGATGATTGAGGCGTGATTTCCGATGACTGGAAATCGTGCAGATCGGAAAGAATTTTTTTCCAATCCTTGGAATCGGTTTCCAGGGTCTGGATATGTTGAGCGGCGGCACCGACCACGCGGCGGTCCATTTCGAGGGCGGTGACGGACAATGAGGACGTTGTCCCTCCAGCCAGTTCGAGGGCTGAGAGGCTGTTGTAGCCCAGGCCGAAACAGACATCCAGCAACTGCACATTTCCCTGTTCCAGCCGTTCTTTGAGTTTGCCGGGGACGAGATATTTTTCTTCGGCTTCGAGCCGTGCCCCGGCGGGCGTGTGGTAGTGCTCCTTGTAGTCTTCGTTCCAGAAGGTCGTAGAGCCGTCCTCGGTCTCGACGGCCTTTAATGTAGACGGAGCATCCTGCTCCGTTGTGCACGAACCGGCGATAACGGAGCTGGAAGCTCCGTCTACGTTGAAGAGGTCCCCCTGTTTCCATTCACGGCAGGTCATCTGCTGCACGACGTAATCGCGGAACTGCCCTTTGGCCATGTGCCATTTCGGGGCGATGAGTTCTTCGTCCAGCGTGTCGGTGGTGAGACGCATGATCGGAATGTGCGGCGGCATGCGGCGGATAAAATCCATCAGGTGTTCCGCAAAATCATACTCCATCAGAACGGGGAGGGGCGTGAGCGCATGCTCCAGCGCGAGGGTGGTCCCTTTTTCGATATGCAGGTTATGAATCTTTACGGCATCGATCGGCAGTGCGGCCAGCGTATCGGCCGTCTGCCGGAAATCGTCGGCGGTTTCGCCGGGCAGTCCGAGGATGGCGTGGACCGCGACTTTGATCCCGAGGCCGTGCAGTTTTTTAATCGCGGTTTCGCTGGAGGCCCAGTCGTGCCCGCGGTTGATGCGCTCCAGCGTGCGGTCGTGCACCGTCTGGACACCGAGCTCCACCCAGACTTCGATGTGCCGGTTGAGTTCGACGAGGAAATCATAGGCCTGTGGCGTGAGGCAGTCGGGGCGGGTGCCGATGCTGACCGCGGTGAAGTCCGCCGCGTCGAGCAGGTCGAGATACATCGGCTGCTGGCTTTTGCCGAAGGTGGCGGAGAACGCCTGTATGTAGGCCATGTATTTTTTGGCGCCGTAGCGGTTGCGCGCAAAGCGGATCGCTTCGTGCATCTGTTCTTTGACGGTGCCCGCACCGATCGTCTGCACCGCGGCCGAGCCGCGCACATTGCAGAAGGTGCAGCCGCCGGAGCCGTCCGCTTCGCGGTTGGGGCAGCCGAAATTAAAGTCGATCGGCACACGGAAGAGCGGTTCGCCGTAGCGCTCTTTCATGTAGTCCTTGTAAGCCAGATAAGGTTTTTTCATATGCGAATCCGAATACGTAATTTCAAACCGCACAGCATGTTGTTTGGCTGTCCGGCATGCAAGCGAGTTCGGTCAACAGCTCCCGAATCAAAAAAGAT
This sequence comes from Pontiella sp., assembly GCA_041622415.1. GTDB lineage: Bacteria > Verrucomicrobiota > Kiritimatiellia > Kiritimatiellales > Pontiellaceae > Pontiella. The sequence continues at coordinate 3,297 of JBFJYX010000218.1, read as the reverse complement.
AAAATTTTTTATTTTTTTTATGGTTATTTTGAGGGTGGCTATATCTACTTTGTATTGATGAGTACAAAGGGGTCCGATCTCAAAGCTCCAACGGCCAGCGTGATCATCCCGTGCTTCAATGCGGAGGAAACGCTGGGCGAGCAGCTGGATGCGCTGATAGCGCAAACCGGCGATGTGCCGTTTGAGCTGATTCTTGTAGATAACGACAGTTGTGATGGAACGGTGGCCCTGGGGCTGTCGTACCGCGACCGTCTTCCAGGATTACAGATCATTTCGGCGGTGGAAAAAAAAGGCGCTGGTTATGCCCGGAATGTCGGCGTGGCTGAGGCGCAGACCGAAAAAATCCTGTTTTGCGATGCGGATGATGTGGTCAGTGCCGGATGGGTGAAATCCATGGCCGATGCGCTCGACCACGCCCAGGTGGTGGGGGGAGGCCGCGACTTCCTGCAGCTCAACCCGCTTTGGCATCCGCTGGTACGCCGCAACGGAGCTCAGGCCGACGCTACAGAAATCTGCGATGTTCATTATTTTGGAAAAATGAATATTGCGACTGTCGGTGCCGGAAACCTCGGGATCAACCGCAGTTTATTTCTGGAGATTGGCGGATTTGATCCGGATCTTCCGGCCCACGAGGATGTGGATCTTCAGGTGCGGGCATGGCGTGCCGGCCATCATCTGCAGCTGTGCCCGGAGGGGCTGGCCTATATCCGGGTGCGGCAGAGCTCGGGTTCCGTCTTCCGGCAGGCCTGTTTCTGGGGATTCTGGGACGTGGCTGTGCTGAAAAAATACCGGAAGCATCAGGGCTGGAGGCAGCTGGCCCGGGCCGTCGTGCAATGGAAAAAGCTGGTGGTGCGTTTTTTCGGTATGCGTGATGCCGATAAGCGCAAAGAATTTGTCTATATACTCGGATGGAAGTGCGGCCGGATTATCGGCAGCTTCCGCTTTTTGGTTTTTGCCCCATGAAAAGAGTGCTGGTTAAAACGCTGGGATATCCCCTGGTGCATACCTCGCTGCTCGGCACGATGACGTCCGTGAAAACAGGGGCACCCGCTGTGGCGCTGACGTTTGATGACGGACCGGATCCCGTGTGGACCCCGCGGCTGCTCGACCTGTTGAAACAGTACTCGGCCAGGGCCACGTTTTTTACGGTTGGAGAAAATGCCGAGCGTTTTCCGGAACTCATCGCGCGAATCGCGGAGGAGGGGCATGCTTTGGGCAATCATACCTTCAGCCACTGTTCGCTGCCGTTGCTGCCCTGGAAGGAGCAGCGTATGGAAATCCGGCGCTGTTCTGATCTGCTGGGACCGCAGGCCGCCGGTCTGTTCCGCCCCCCTTATGGACACCAGACGCTGAAATCCCGTCTCGCGGCGCGCTGCGAAAAACAACGGGTGGTGGTCTGGAGCGCGGAAATCGGCGACTGGCGTAAGCAGGATGTTCAAACGCTGCGGCATGCACTGCGCGAATCGCTGGCGCCGGGCGCGGTGATCCTGCTGCATGACTCGATCCATCTGAGCGCCGATGTGACTCCCGGCCCTGATCTGCAGCCTGACCGCGGCAGGGTCTTTGAAGCACTGGAATCCGTCCTGAAGGAAACCGCCGGAACATTTCAATATTTAACACTGCCCGAGCTGATGCAGGCCGGCTCTCCGCAATGGAGCAGCTGGTTCCGGTTCAGCCGGAATGTCGCCTGATTCCTGCTGCGCGTATTCGGAATCAGTCGAGCTCGATGCTGAGCCGGATGTAGAGGTGCCCGTGGTTCAGCGGAATCCGGTTGGTGACCGTTACGAAGTCCTCGAGGGGTGCGCTGTCTCCAAGGTGGATAAATTCGGTTGCAGTCCAGTTCGGCGCCACCAGATCGGGGCTGTGTTCCAGATGATAGGTTAATCCAACCGCGGCCGGTTGATGACGTCGGCGATAGGTGAATTCCATCTGGTTCAGGTCATGCCGGGGTATGAAGGTCGGCCGGGTTTCCGGATCGGGTCCGTTGGTCGGGTTTCCGCCGAGGCCGAATTCGATCAGGTTGTTATCTCCGTCCTGGTCCGGGTCGGCAGACCACAGGGCGTTGCTGCCGGAAAGCTGGAAACCGTCTGCCCAGGTGAGATAGGGCGATTCTTCAACCCAGATGACGCTCTGTGTGAAAGAAGATCCATTATCCAGGTTGTCCCAGAAGAGAAGGGAATGCTGATTGGTGAGACAGCCATCGAATCCGTTGGTGCTCAACGTGCCGTAGGCCATTCCGTTCGTCCAGGTCAGGCTGCCGCTTGAAACCGCATGGCTGACCCAGGTCGAAACATTCGGGTTGCTCCATTGAATCACTGTTTTTTCAAGATGCAGCGAGCTGTTGGTCAGCACAAGGGCGCTGTCCTGCGGTCCCCGTATGATGAGTTTCCCGCCGGTGAGCCTGCATGCGGCGGACGCGCCGCCGCCCACCACGAATTCAGTCGTGGACAGCACGCCGCCCTCAAGCTGCAGGGAGCCCGAGCCTTCCGGTCCGACCCGGACCGCGTTGTCGACGTCGAAGGTGCCGCCCTGCATATGTACGGTTCCGGTTGAAGAGCTCGCGGAGCTGACGATCAGTTCTTTGGTGCGGATGGACCCGCCGTTTAAAAGCAGCGATCCTTCTGCCCGGCTGGCAGCGCCCAGTGTGATGGCCCCGTCGATATTCAGGACCCCGTTCGTCATGTACAGGTTTGCGGTGGAGTCCTGGTGAGCGATCGACAACGAGGACCCGATCGTCTCCATCGTTCCGTTAAAGATATTCAGTTGGGCGGATGAATCCAGCTGTCCCAGGGTTATGCCGCTGTCGAGTGCGCGCACGAGGCCGCCGTCGAGGATGAACGAGCCGTGGCCGCGGGCTCCGATATTCAAAGCGCCGCACTCCAGGGACCCGCCGGAAACATGCACGGTTCCGGTCGGCGAGAGTGCACCCAGTTCGAGCTTCGCGATGTGGAGTGCCCCGGTGATGGAAACCGAAGAGGTGCCGGATATCCGGAGTTCGCCGAGGGCCTGGGGCCCTTTTCCGAGAATAAGCGAATCCCTGATGTGTACCGTTCCGTTGGTCACAACGATTCGGCCGATGCTGTCTTTGCTTGAGGCGGCGACCAGACCGTTTGAGCCCATCACCGACAGTACGCCGCCATTCATCACGTTCAGTGTGGCAACGCATCCGGGATTGTTTCCGATCAGAAAGGCGGTATTGGTGATTGCGGATGTGGTCGGCTCCATGCCGTACACGCTTCCTCCGTCAATGGTGAATCCGGATACGCGATCTTCCTCTTTGAATCCCATGCGCATGCT
>JBFJYX010000217.1:0-5541 GCA_041622415.1 Pontiella sp. | reverse complement strand
GCGCTGGGATCTGGTGCGCCAGCTGGTGGAATATAAAAAGTTCAAGGATGCGGCGGATCATCTCGAGGACCTTGAGCTGCACATGGAAAATGTGTTCAGCCGCGAAAGCGAGCATGTCGAGCTCGGGGCGCCGCCGGATGTCGACCTGAAAGACGCGAGCATTTTCGACCTGATTTCCGCGCTGAACGAGGCACTGGGCCGCGTGAAGGAGGAGGATCTTCAGGAAATCTTTGCCGAGGAATATACCGTCGGCCAGAAGGTCACCTTTATTGTCGAAAACCTGAAGGTGGTCAGCCGGATGTGTGTGTCGGACCTGTTCGGCGGAATGACGTCGAGGCAGGAAATTGTCTGCACGTTCCTGGCGGTGCTGGAGCTGATCAAGCTGAACAAGATTGCCTGTGTGCAGGATGACCATTTCAGTGATATCGTTGTGGAACCGCGCGAGCCCGATCCGGAACCGGCTCTGCCGCCGGAGGAACCCGAGGACCCGCATCCTGAATTTGATCTGGATGTTGAAAGCTCCGAGACTGAAGACGACGGGTCCGACGATGAAGAAGAATTTGAAGAGGATGAGGAACGCTGAATGTTTTTCCGCCACGCAGACTCTGAGGCACGGAGCAGGGGAAACTTGTTTTCTCTGTGCCTCCGTGTCTCTGTGGTAAAAAAATACTGGAGCATGGGATGAGCGAAAGCACGGTAGATGTACTTCCAGAGTTGAAGCAGATTGTGGGAGCCCTGCTGTTTGCGGCGAAGGAGCCGCTGACGGTTAAGCGCATGCGCAAGGCAATGATCGAGACCGGGAACGGTTTCGGCGGGCCGTATGAGCAGTATGCCAAGGCCACGGACCAGCAGATTGAAGGGGCTATCGAGCAGCTGACCGAAGATTTGGAAAAGGCCAAGGTGGGGTTGGAAGTGGCGCTGGTTGCCGGCGCGTACCGCTTGCAGAATGATTCCACCTGCGGGCCGTTTGTGCGCGCGCTGCTGGAAAAGAACCAGACCATGCGGCTTTCCAAGCCGGCATTGGAAACCCTGGCCATCGTGGCCTATCGCCAGCCCTGCCTGCGTTCGGAGATTGAGGAAGTGCGCGGCGTGTCCGTGGACGCGGTGCTGCGCAAGCTGATTGATATGCAGCTGGTGCGGGTGGTGAAACGCTCTGAACTGCCGGGACGTCCGTGGCTGTTCGGCACGACCCAGAAATTCCTTGAGCATTTCGGCATCAACGATATTAACGACCTGCCCGGCAGCCAGGAGCTGAAGCGGGCGATGCCGGTCGAGGAAAAGAAAAAAGAAACGACAGACGATCTTCCGGAAATTGAAGACGAGCTGAAAGAAAAGTCGGAAGCCGCGGATACAGATGCATCGATGGCGGCCCTGGATGAGGAGATCCAGAAAGAGGAAACCTGAAACTTGAAATGTGAAACCTGAAATCCGCCGTGCGCGATTCTTTCAGGTTTCCAGTTTCCAGTTTCACATTTCAAAGGTGAACAGAATGAATCTTGATGATTTAAGAAACCAGATCGACTCGCTCGACTCTGAAATTGTGAAGCTCCTGAATGAGCGCATTAATGTGGTGCTCAAAATCGGGGAAGAGAAAAAGCAGCACGGTGCGGAGATCTATGTGCCGTCCCGCGAGCGCGCGGTGTTCGATAAAATCAAATCCCTGAATCACGGCCCGCTTCCTGAAGAGTCCGCCCATGCGATTTACCGCGAAATTATGTCGGCCGCCCTGGCGCTTGAAACCGACATGAAGATTGCCTATCTCGGGCCGGAGGCCACGTTCACGCATCAGGCGGCGCGCAATAAATTCGGCGTCAGTGTCGATTATATTCCGACCGGCACGATTGCGGAGGTGTTCGACCGCGTGGCCAACCGCACGGCGGATTACGGTGTGGTGCCGGTGGAGAATTCCACGGAGGGCGCGGTGACGCATACCTTCGATCAGTTCGCGAGTACCCCGCTTAAAATCTGCGCCGAGATTTATCTGCCGATTTCGCTGACGCTGCTTTCCAACCATCGGAAAGAGGAGATCAACCTTATTTTCAGTAAGCAGGAAGCATTCGGCCAATGCCGGGCCTGGCTGGCGGGGAATATGCCGAACGCCAAACTTTCGCCGGTTGAAAGCACAACGAAAGCGGTGCAGCTGGCGCTGGAAACGCCCGGCTCCGCGGCGGTCGCCAGTGTGATGGCTTCGGATATGTATGATATCGATGTGCTGGCGGAAAACATTCAGGACATGCAGGGTAATACCACCCGCTTCCTGATCATCGGCCAGGACTTCAGCGAACCGACGGGGAATGATAAAACCTCCGTCATGTTCGGCGTGAAGCACAAGGTCGGGGCACTCTACGACGCGCTGTCGGTCTTCAAGGCGGACAACATCAATATGACCAAGATTGAGTCGCGCCCGAGCCGGAATAAAAACTGGGAATACTATTTCTTCGTTGATATCGACGGCCATGCCGAGGATCCCGAAGTGAAGCGCGCCCTGGAAGAGCTGCAGGAACACTGCACGATCATGACGGTCCTCGGCTCCTACCCCAAAGCGGAAATGTAGACCTGCCGATGCCTTTGACGACCGAAGAACTGAAACTGCTCAAGGATGTGGTTTCACTTCCTACGGCGCCTTTCTGTGAATTCCATGTGCAGGCCTTCGTTCGCGAATGGGCGGCGGAGAACGGCTTTGCGCTGGAGCAGGATAAGGCGGGCAATCTTCTGCTGACCTATAAAGGCCGCGGCCGTGCGCCGAAAAATCCGTGGGTGCTGCAGGCGCACATGGATCATCCCGGCTTCGAGTTGATCAGCCGTCGCGGCCGTACGGTGCAGGCCTGGTTCCGGGGCGGCGTGAATGAAACGTATTTTCCCGCTGCGCGGATGCAGTTTTTTCCAACCCCTGGAAATCCGGCGGGCGGAACGGTGGAAACGGCGAAGCGCGACAAGGCGAGCGGTTTCCTGAAATGCCGGATCAAACTGGATGAAGCCGTTCCGCTAGAGCCGGGAACGCCGGGCATGTGGGAACTGCCGGCCTGGAAAAAACGCGGCCACCGGCTCGCGCTGCGGGTGGTCGATGATTTGTGCGGCGTGACTTCCATCCTGCTGACGCTGAAGCGGCTGAAGGATGCGGGGGCGACGCGGAAAGTCTGCGGGTTGCTGACCCGCGCCGAAGAGGTCGGGTTTGTCGGTGCGATTTCGGCGGCGAAAAACCAGCTGATTGATCCGGCGTATCCCGTCCTCGGCATCGAGGCGTCGCGTGAAATGCCGAATGCCCGAATGGGGCGGGGGGCCGTGGTGCGCGTGGGCGATGCCTCGACAGTATTCGATCCGGAGCTGACGTCCAATCTTCGGAAAACGGCGCGCGCGTTGCATCTCGAAGATCAGGCGCTGAACTATGTGGACGCGCTGATGCCGGGCGGCAGTTGTGAATCGACCGGGCTCGCCCTGCTGGGCTACCGGACCTGTGCGGTCTGCCTGCCGCTGGGTAATTATCACAACATGGGTAAATCACAGATTGAACCCGAGAACATTGACCTGCGCGATTTTGAATCCATGGTGTCGCTGCTGGCGGCGGTAACGCAGACGAAGCCGAATGCTTCGAATACGGCCGCCCTGAAGAAGCGGATACTGGAAAACCACCGCAAGCGGGCGCCGCTGCTCTGAACAACCCTTCCCGGGGGCGGTATGCCGGGGTCCGGTTGTGTCCATTCCTGGACATTTCCTGCTTTCGTCGAAATAAACGTCGTAGTCATCCGTAACTTACTGATTCGACGTCTGTTAAAGACGGAATCGGCCTTCGGGGTCTCGTGATTCGAAATATCTTTCCGCATTTGTGCTGCGCCGCAGCGCGTGCCCGGACCGCATCGGTTGATGTGTTATCGATTGAACCCGACCCGCTTACAACTTTTCCGCGCATGCAGGCCGAGGCGGTGGCATAGCAGGTGCAGTAGATCGAAGTATAGCCTGGATGAGACCTGCAGTGCCGAAACAGTCAGGTCTTCGACCGGTTGCGTCGGCGCCGGTCACTGGTTTGACGGGGCCGGCAGGCCCGCCTGCGGTTTGGAAACGGCATGCGGTAGATCGTCACTCGGGGGGGCTTCCTCAGGCGCATCGGGTTCGTTGATCGGACCCGTTACCCGAATAACTAACAAGGAGACAGGAAAATGAAAAAAGAAACACTCGAGAAAATCTTTGAATACGCATCCATGCCGCTGCACGGAACGCTGTCGCGTAAGCTGAGAAAAGGCATCCAGTGCCAGATCAACGAAGGAAAGATCTACACCGGGTCCACGCTGTTCCTCGGCGAGGATTTTGTTCGGATCACCGAAGCAGACAGCAACACCTACTATGCCTGGGAAGGAATCACATCCGTCCGCACCATCGGCGAAGTGGACAAATAAGCCGCCGCGGCCCCTTGCGGGCTGAGACTGTGAAGGACAGGGCGGGGCCGTATGGCTCCGCCTTTTTTGAGTCATGCCGCGTTAAAGGCGTTCGCGAAAGGCGGTGCTGACGCCGCCCTTTCGGATCAGGCGCAGGATCTGTTCTTTGTCCGGCAGGGTGCTTTTTTCGATGGCGTCCATGTAGCCCTGGATCTCCGGTTCATAACTCAGGTATTCGCGGACCAGTCGGATGATCTCGTCATCGGCGACACCTTCAAAAAACTCGATGCCTTCGGTGTAGACCATTTTTGCGGAAACAATGGCGGCGAGCAGTTTGCGGCAGTATTCCGACTGCTCGATGTTTGAAAGACGGTGCCGCAGCATGGGCGGAATGTAAAAATCCGTCACGGTTTTCATCAGCTCGATCATGTCCGGAGCTTCCTGAATGTGTGCATAGATGACCTGTGCGACATGATTGATGACTTCGCTCAGCCGGATGCTGATATCGGGCAGGGTGAGCTGCGGATTGAGACGATGGGTTCGCAGCAGGACGCGGGCTTCGAGCCGGGCGAGTTTGCGGAGCCGGCCCACGACTTCGGCAACAAACGGTTCTTTATGCGCAAGGAACTCTTCCCGGGTCAGCAGCATGCCGGCCAGGATTTCAAAACTGCTGCAGATGACGCCGCATTTGTTCGCGGAACTGTCCTTGAAAATAAGGACGCCCTTTTCGGACAGGAACTGCCGGGCGCTTGCGGTTAAAAACAGGTTTGCGCCCTCGACGATAATCCGAGCGGAGGGGGTGCCGTCGTCCTGCAGGAAATCCTGCCAGTTATATCCATTGATGGTTTTGGGGCGGCCGCCCCCGGTGAGGAACACATCGCTGACGACCCGGTTGTGCATTGAGTTGCGGAGCTTTTCGCCGTCGCGTTCGCCGGCATCGTGCAGCGCGCCGTCCGCACAGAGTGCGGCGGGATCGAAGGCAATCAGCGGCAGGTCTTCGTGCACGAGCCGGAGCAGTTCCCGATGGCTGAGTCCGGCGGGATCCTCCACCGCGGCCGTGCCGTCCGCCAGCCCGAGGAAGCGGACATTTTTCCCGTAATCCCGAATGAGGATTTTAACCAGGTTGCCGGCGACGTCGCCGTTGGTTCCACCGGTCATCTTGACGGTGAAG
>JBFJYX010000216.1:0-5563 GCA_041622415.1 Pontiella sp. | reverse complement strand
ATTCCGGTCTTCATGCACAACGTGGAAGACGGCGACGTCTATCGTCCGTCCGCCTGGAACTCCTTCGGCACCGAAGGTCTCGAAGGGGCGGACTTCCGCGCCTGCGAAACCTACGGTCCGGTTTACGGATAATTGATTCGAGGGGTACCGTTCCCGGCGAAAGCCGGGGACGGTTTTTTTTGTGTCCGGTGTAGTTGATCGGGGACAATTGTTGTACGATGTTCGCGGAGGAACGAATGGATACTGACGCGCCTAAACCGGAATATCTGCTGAAATGCCTGATGGATCATGTGCCCGACATGATCTATTTCAAGGACCGCCATTCGCGGTTTATTATGGTCAACCGCGCGGCTGCGGCGTGGCAGGAACAGCCTTCGCCAGAAGCCATGATCGGTCTGTCGGATGCGGATGTCTATTCGGACGACGACGCGCAACGCATGCGCAAAGATGAACTGCAGGTCATGGCGTGCGGCGAACCGCTCTATGGCATCGAGGAATCTGAAACCTGGAAAGACGGTTCCAAGGCCTGGGTTTCGACCACCAAAGTTCCGCTGCGCAATGAAGCCGGCGATGTGATCGGCGTGTTCGGTATTTCGCGCGACATCACGGTGCATAAAGAAGCCGAGCTGCGCGCGGCCCGGCTGGCGGAGGAGAACAAACGCTTCCGCGATGAGATCGAACATGATCTGCTGATGGCTTCGCAGCTGCAGAAAACCTTTTTCCCGACCTTTTATCCCGAATTCGACCGGGGTACCGGCAGCCTGCCGGTTCAGTTCTGCCATCTGCACGAGGCCGGCGGTGTGATCGGGGGCGACCTGTGTTCGATCCGCAAGCTCTCGGATACCGAGGTCGGCATCTTTCTGTGCGATGTGATGGGCCACGGGGTGCGCGCGGCGCTGGGCACGAGTATTGTCCGGGCGGTGGTGGAGGAAATTTCGCATCAGATCAAAGATCCCGGCTCGTTTATGCTGCACATGAACCGGGTGCTGTATCCGTTGTTCCGGCAGGATGATCTCTTCCTGTTTGCGACGGCCTGCTACATGGTGCTCGATGTTGAGTCCGGCCGGTTGAAAATGGCCAATGCGGGGCACCCGATGCCCGTTTATCTCGATGCCCGGAAGGGAACGGCTGAATTGTTGCAGGTATGCGGCGAGCAGGGCTGCCCGGCTCTGGCCGTGGCTGAAGAAGCGCATTATGCGACGACGGAGTTTCAGCTTGAGCCCGGCGACGGTGTATTCATGTATACGGACGGGATTACGGAAACGATGGATGAAGCCGGCGCCGAATACGGCGAGGCCGGCCTGCTGCAGGCTGCGGGCGGTGAGATGAATCTGCCGCTGTCGGATCTTTTTCAGCGGCTTTATACCGATGCCTGCCGGTTTTCGTCCAACGGGACGATCGACGATGATGTCTGCCTGGTCGGCTTCCGCTGGCCGTGACCGGCAGTGGCGGTAAGGTTTTGCAAGAAACCGCTTTTCTGAGGCGTCTTCGTTCTCTGAATCAGCATTTATCAGAATTTGTTACTTTTCAGGTTCAACGCGCGCGGCCGGATTCTGTCAGTATGGATGAGATGCAGGATGCGTATCCTCAGGACGGGGGTATGCGGGAGTAGACCTGATGATGCAGGTCGGGATTTCTAACATCGGAGAGTGGAGGAGCGCTCAATGAAGAAGAATTCTCAAAAAATATCAAAGGGAATGCCGAGCGGTTTTGTTATCAGTCTGGCGGTCCACGCGGCGGTCTTTTTTGTGGCCGGTCTGCTGGTGGTCTTCACCGTACAGCAGAAAGAGGAAAAGAAATTTGTTCCGCCCAAGCCGGTTGATCGTCCGAAAATGAAGCTGAAAAAGCCGAAGGTCAAGGTGAAGAAAACCGCGCAGCCCAGGTCGGCCACGCGTATTGTGACCAAGGTCCAGAAGGCGGCTATGCCGGATATTCAGCTGCCGGAACTCTCCGGAATGACGGAAGGGCTGGCCGGTGAAATCGGCGGGTTTGAAATTATGCCGGACCTGGAGGAAATGACGGTCTTCGGCGCCGGGCAGACGATCGGGAACGATTTTGTCGGCACCTTTTACGATTTCAAGCGCGACCGATCCGGGCGTCCGATCCCGATGTCGGACTATCAGTTTGTGGATGCGATGATCCGGTTTAATTCCAGTGGTTGGAAACCGTCGTCGATTGCGCGCTATTACCGCTCGCCGAAAAAGCTCTATGCCACCAGTTTCATGATGCCGCCGATCAAGTCCTCCATGGCGCCGACGGCGTTTAATGAAGGCGACACGGTCGGGTATGCCTGGATGGTTCACTACAAAGGTCAGCTGGTCTACCACGACGAAATCCGTTTCCGCTTCTGGGGGCACGGGGATGATATCCTGATGGTGCGGGTTGACGGTAGGATTGTGCTGAATGCGAACTGGGAGGATAACAACCGCGGCACACGGCTGATCGGGGGCAACTGGGTGAGCAGTGCCACGAAGAACCGGCAGTTTTATTACGGCAACAACCTCGCCTGGGGCGGGGACTGGATCGAACTGAAGGCCGGTGAACCGCTGGAGATGGAAGTGGTGGTCGGCGAGGTGCCGGGCGGTACCTTCTGTTCGATGCTTACGGTTGAGGTGGAAGGCGAGACCTATGAGAATAATCGCCAGAGCCGAAGTATTTTCCCGATGTTCAAAACGGAAAAGCCGACACATGAAATGGCGGATGCCATCCTGGAGCACCTGGTGGAAGGCGAAGTCGATGTGTTCGGCGGGCCGGTTTTCCGGGACTATACGATGTCCGGCAACGCCGGCAATGTGGTCGCCGAGGTGGAGCCGGCGCCTCCGTCCGGGGAGGAAATTCCGGCGGCCGAATCGCCTTTGCGGGTATGGACGCTGACCGGCGGTAAAACCGTGGAGGCTGAATATGTCAGCATCATCGGCGACGAGGTGGTGCTGCGGACGGCGCGGGGCCGGCAGGTCCGGATTCCGGCAGACGGTTTTTCGCCGGATGACATCGACTATATCCGCCTCTCGAACCCGCCGCAATTTTCGGTCGACTTTGTGCGGTCGAGCAGTCAGAAAACGCTCGAAACCACGCCGTACCTGAACGAGGAAGCCCCGCGTATTCTGGAATGGACCTTCGGGGCCAAGGTGGAGCAGGAGAGTACCGCGGATTATCCGTATGACCTGAAGGTTGAATACTGGGCCCTGGGGCAGCAGTACCTCGACGGCAACAAGTATAAAATCCTCGATCATCAGGTGGGCCACTTTACCCCGAATGAGCAAAACGACCGCTCGTTCCGTTTCGATGGCGACCGCACGGTGACCTTGATGGATTATTCCATGGATGATCAGCGGCGCGGCCTCAAATTTGCGGAGAGCCTCGTGGTGGTTACGGATCAGCGCGGCGAGATGGTCGGGTATAATACCACGGCGAACTGGCTGCTTGAACACCTGGATGAGCTGCGGGAACGCCGGGTCGGGCAGTTTATCAATAAAGAGTGCGCCCGCGTCTATCCGACCGGTCCGAAAGCTGTGCGCTACTGATCGGTACTTTTCGCACCTTCGCGGCATATTGTCGGGGTTTTTCCTGTGATTGGAAAAAAGCGTGTATAAAATATACCGTCTCAATTGGGAACGAGACGCGGGGCATTCCACGCTAACGTATCCGCTTGTTAATGAATAGGAGAGGGACTGTATGGGATTCCCCAAGTCATTTTACCGTTGGCGGCCGCACCCCTGGCACGGCCTGAATATCGGGAGCAAAGCGCCCGAGGTGGTTAATGCCTATATTGAAATGACGCCGTTTGATGCGGTGAAGTACGAAGTGGATAAAACCACGGGGTACCTGCGGGTTGACCGCCCCCAGCTGACGTCGTCGATGGCGCCCATGCTCTACGGCTTTATTCCGCAAACCTATTCCGGCGAGCGCGTGCGTTCGCTCTCTCCAACCTCCCGCATCGGGGACGGGGATCCACTGGATATCTGCGTGATCACTGAACGGCCCATCAAGCGCGGCGAAGTGATTCTGCGCGCACGGGTGATCGGCGGCGTTCAGATGATCGACGGCGACCGCGCGGACGATAAAATTATTGCCGTACTGCACGAAGACCGGTTCTGGGAGGACGTCAATGATGTCAGCGGAATTCCGGAAGCGCTGGTGGACCGTCTGCACCACTATTTTGAAACCTATAAGTCGACGCCCGGCGGCGAGGCTGATGTGAAGATCATCGAGCGCTACCATGCTGAGCGTGCGCGCGAGGTGATTGCCGCCGCCGCGGAGGACTATGTGGAAATGTACGGCGGGTAATCGGATTTTATTAAATGTGTTAACTTAAAAAGGGACTGAATAGTATGGCTAAGCGTTATCTTGCAGTTGATTTGGGCGCGTCGAGCGGACGCGTGATCGTAGGGACCCTGGAAAACGGAAAACTCTCGCTGGAGCAGATGAACCGTTTCTGGAACGGACCGAATGAAATCACCGGCACACTCTATTGGGATTTCATCCACCTCTTCCGCAACATCAAGGAAGGGGTTGCGTTGGCGCAGCAGAAATACGGCGACGATATCGTGTCCATGGGGGTGGATACGTGGGGCGTCGATTTCGGCCTCCTCGATACAGACGGAAAACTGATCGGCAACCCGGTAAACTACCGCGACACCCGCACCGTCGGCATGTTCGACAAGGTGTTTGAAAAAGTGCCGAAAGAAAAAGTGTATGAGCAGACCGGCATCCAGTTTATGGAACTCAACTCGCTGTATCAGCTGATGGCGCTCTCCACCTCGGATTCCGCACAGTATAAAATGGCGGATAAACTGCTGTTCACGCCGGACCTGCTCGGCTACTGCCTGACCGGCAACATGGCCGCCGAGCGGACGATTGCTTCCACCTCGCAGTTCTATAATCCGGAAACGCACGACTGGGCCTATGACCTGCTGGAAGAGCTGGGTATCCGGACCGACCTGTTTGCGGATCTGGTTGATCCGGGAACCGTTCTCGGCGACTACAACGGCATTCCGGTGGTCTCCGTCTGCGGACACGATACCGCCTGCGCCTATGCCGCAGTGCCGACCCTGCCGGGTGAAAAATCGGCCTTCATGAGCTCCGGCACCTGGTCGCTGCTCGGCGCCGAGCTGGATAAACCGGTCATCAGCGAAGAATCGCTGGCGGAGGACTTCACCAACGAAGTCGGGCTCGGCCGTACGATCCGCTTCCTGAAAAATATGTGCGGTTCCTGGATTCTGCAGGAACTGAAACGCTGCTGGAACGAGCAGGGCTGCAACTATGGCTGGCCGGAAATGGACGCGCTGAACGAAGCCGCAGAGCCGCTGAAATATTTCATCAATCCTTCGGCCGACGAATTCTACACGCCGGGCGATATGCCGACCCGTATTCAGGACTACTGCGAACGCACCGGCCAGGGCCGTCCGGAAGACCACGGCGCCATCATGCGCTGCTACTACGAGAGCATGGCCCTGCTTTATGCCGACGCCTTCGAAGGGCTGGAAAAGGTCATCGGACAGGAGCTCGACGGCCTGCGTATTGTCGGCGGCGGTTCCCAGAACTTTGCCCTCGACCAGTATGT
>JBFJYX010000215.1:0-5566 GCA_041622415.1 Pontiella sp. | reverse complement strand
TGAGCTTTGATTTTGCAAACGACGACTCCGGCAACGGGTCGACCCACCGTACCTACCTGGGAATCCGGGGGGCATCGGGAGCGGCGGACGCACAGGCCAATCCCGGCGAGGGCTTTTACGTTGAGTTTGGCTTTGGGGGGCTGTCCGGCAATGCCGCCGGGACCAGCACCTTCTTCTACAATGATGCCTCGAATGTAAAAACCACGTTGGCTAACTGGACGTTCGATAACCTCCTGATTACAGATGCCACGATCTCCACTAATATTGTGCTGGATATCAGCATCGTGGTGAATGATACCGGTTGGTCCCTGGATATTACGGGGGACACCTACAACGTCGGTTTGCCGGTCAGTTTCTCGGGCACACACGCCGATTCATCCATTGCCAACACGGTCAATACGGGGTACGCGTACGCGTTCAACCAATCGGAAAGCCCGAACCTGGCGATATCCATCGGTCGCGTGGTCGTTGAGTCTCTGGCAGAGGCGGAGGCCGTAATTGTACCTTCCGTGACCGAAGGCTTTAATCCGCTGGAAGTTGTCTTTGATGGTTCCGGCAGTGGTTCGATCGGAACGATCACCAATTATGCATGGGTGTTTGGCGATGGCACTACGGCCAGCGGCGTGTTGGCCACCAACACCTTCCTGCTTCCCAATACCTACACCAACTGGCTTACGATCATGGATGACCAGGGATATGCGGCCACCAACTCCGTCGTCATTACGGTTAATCCTGCCTTGCAGGCGAATATTGTGACGTCCCAGTCGGGCCTCTATCCTCCGCTGGAAGTTGTTTTTGATGCCAGTACCAGTTCGTCCGTTTACGGAACCGTCACCAATTATTCCTGGGCGTTCGGTGATGGAAATACCGCCGCCGGTGTGATGGCAACCAACACCTATACGGAAGTCGGCGTCTACACCGCCTGGCTTACCGTGATGGATGACCAGGGGAACATTTCCAGCAATTCCGTGGAAATTACGGCCGCGGAAATTACATACGGAGTCATTATCGATGACGACTTCGACGATGGTGATATTTCCGTCAACACGCTGGGGATCGGCTCCGGCTTCGCGTCAGGCGCCCAGTCCGGCGGTTCCGTTACTGAGATTAATAATGCCGCGGTTATTGATTCACCCCTGAATGGCGGCCGTCGCGCCAGAATCTCTTCCATTGATACCGCCGATACCACAGCTGCGGACGGCGCTTCGTATTTGTTTGAAGGGCTGAGCTTTGCCTTCTCCTCCAACGACTCCGGCGACGGAAGCACCCACCGGACATATATCGGCATCCGGGACAATGCGGGAGCCGGTGACGAAGGAGACAATCCGGAAGAAGGATTCTATCTGGAGTTCGGCTACGGTTCGATGTCGGGCAACGCGGCCGGAACCAGCACGTTCCTGTACAACAGTGCATCGAACGTCAAGACCACCCTGGCTACCTGGACGTTCGACAACCTGCTGGTGACCGATGCCGCAGTCTCCAGCAATGTGGTGCTGGATGTTGAGATCACTGTGACGGCGACGGACTGGTCGATTGATATTCTCGGGGATACCTATAACGGGGGTTCCGCGATCAGTTTCTCGGGCACACACGCCGCGTACTCCATCACCAATACCGTGGACTCCGGACACGCATTCGCGCACAACCAATCGGAAAGCCCCAACCTGGCGATGTCGATCGGCCGTGTGGTTGTTGAGCAGGTTCAGGGAGGGGCGCTTGTGGTTCCGAACATCACATCGATTACTCATGACGGCACAACAGTAAGCCTGTCGTGGGAGTCCGAGCCGGGCTTCAGCTATAACGTCCTCAGCAGGGCAGTTCTCGGTTTAGGAGGCTGGTCCACGAATGTGACTGCGGTTCCCAGTGAGGGCTCCACCACCTCGACCACGGTGGCTCCTTCCGGAGAACCTGCAGAATTCTTCAGGATCGAAGCCTACTAGCGCATTATGGATGAAGCGGAATCCCCGCAGCCATGTTCGGCGACAGGGATTCCTTCCATGCCGATTAAAGCCCCGCCGGAAACCGGCGGGGCTTTTTGCCTGCCGGCACGTGGCCGGGCTGGATCGCCGGATGAAGGTTACAGGGAAACTGCATTTGTATTTCACACGAGGGTACGAATAAGGGTATGGATATCGTCTATTATCGGGGGACTGTTGTATGCGGTTGATCCGCTGCCCCGCAGGTACGATCTCGTCAGTCAGGGTTCGTTTGTTCGCCGGTTTCCAATCATTGGAAACGGGTTGATGAACGAGAGGGTAGGTGCATGAAAAGGTTTAGTTTAATTTGGGCCGTAATGGCTTTCACTTTCACCGGTCGGGCGGAGCTGCCGCCGACGCCGCTGCTGGACCAGGTTCAATTCGGTGATCCGGCTTCTGAAAAACAGCATGCGGTCGAGGCCGAGGACGCCCCGCTGATCAAGGGCGGATTGGATCTGCGTGCGCGCGCGGTGCGGGTTGAAGGCGGCCTGTCGTTTAATTTAAAGTGCGATCCGGAAAAACCGAACCTCGTCACGCTGCGCCTCTGGGGCGGCGACGTGAAGCAGGAAGTGGAAACGGCGGACGGGCCGACCATTAAAATGCGCGCGGAAGAGGTGCGGGTTACCCTCGATGGCAAAGAGCTGAAATCGCCGGCCGATGACAAGCTCTCCGAAAAGCCGCTCTATCCGGGGCGTTTTGTTTATCGTTCGGTGGCGCTGCCGCCGGAATCGACGCAGGGTAAACACGAGGTGACGTTGCTGGTCAAACCCGCGCGTGCATCGGGCGGCCTTTATGCCAGTGTAGGCGGCCCCGCCGCCAAGCAGGTTGAATCCGGCGTTTACAGCCGGGGCATTTATTCGGCCTACATGCATACGGAGAATATTTTTATTCCTGCGGCCGATTCAATTTCGGGCGGTGTTCCAGAGTCTGGAAACGCGTCGCTGGCGTTCCCGGCACCCCCGGCCAAACCGCTGCATCTGGACGTGATGCGGAAAAACCTGGTGCGGGCCGTTGATGAAGCGGTGGAGGAGCTGATGCGCCGCCAGCTGTATGGCCCGGCGTATGAAACGGCCCGCGATGAACTGGGCATTCCGGAAAAGATCGATGGGCTGTTTCATTGGAAAGGACTGGAGGAGTATCTGGCGTCCGGCCGCGATGAGCAGTGGGGAGCCGATGACTGGCTGTATCATGTGACGGGCTCGGCGAGCGGACGGCCGCACACTTCGGCCGGGCATCTGTATATGGCGATGTATCGGGAGCCGGGATCGCGGTTTTATCAGGATCCGGAAATGGTGGAGCGCACCCTCGCGTTGCTGGACGGCTATTGCCGGTATCAGGGCGCGGACGGCGGCTGGGAAATCGGCGGCGGTACCCCGGGCTGGGTCGGTGGACCGAACCGCAGCCAGGCCAACGGCGGACTGCCGGGCTATGCGGCCGGCGGACTGGCAAAATCATTCGCCGCGGTTTTCCAGGCTTTGGAAAACGATTCCCAACGGCTGGATGAAAAAATCGACAACAACGGCGACGGGAAAAAGAGCGTCACGCGCAAAGCGGCTTATACGCAGGTGTTCCGCGACTGGATCTGGAAGGATTATCCGCGGCTTTCGATGCGTACGGGCTGCGCGAATCAGGATATGCATACCGCGCTGGCCGCATGGCGCGTGAATGAGTGCCTGAAAACCCTTTCGCCGAAGGATGCCTTTCCGGATTCGTTCTTCAAAAGCGCCTTCCGCATGGTGATGGGCATTATGCCGCGCGAGGCGGATTTTGAGCAGTTTGTCCTGAGCATTACGGAAAATGTGGATCGCGGCGGCGCGGGGGATCAGGTGCTGATCTCACCGGGCGGCATCACGATGGAGTGGGGTTTTGCCCCGGGTTACGGCCAGATGCAGGATGCGTTTGCCGAGATGTGCGAAATTACCGATGACCCGCTCCTTAAAGCGCAGTATGAAAAATTTATCGGTGCGGTTCAGCACTTCTTTATTCCGTGGCAGGAACAGGAAAGCGTCACGTGGGTGGTGCAGTCCGCCATTGGTTCGCGCAATACGGAGGCGGGTTTCCGGCCGGGACTCTGGGGCGCATTTGTTTATGCCGCGCGTGAAATGGACAACCCGATTGCGCAGCGCATTGTGCGCTTCGGCCTGGAACAGACCGATAATTTTGCGGAAGTGCATCACGGCCGCAAGGATCGGATGCATCTGACGAGCGAAGCCAACCGGACGCTGGCCGTGCTGGAAAAAATCGAAGCGTTTGAAGCATTCTGGCAGGAACCGGTCACCGATTACCGGCTGCCGGCGGAGCGTTCCGGACCTTATTTCTGGACGGATCCGACGTCGAGTGCCCGCCGGCTGGACCCCGTCATGATCAAGGAGGGGGAGCGTCAGCTGCTGCATATTCAGGAGAATCTGTATCAGGTGATTGATGATCGTTATCTCTCCTTCGGCCACACGCACACGGTGGAGAAGAATGATTTTGTGCAGGGGCAGTACGGTCCGTTTTATGTGGCGATCAACCGGGCAAAAACCGGGGGGCATGATGTGAACCGCGAAGGCGGTCCGCGCCGGTTTGTGCCGCCGGCCGGAATGCGCGCCGCGGTGGATCGGCTGAGTGGAAAAGTGATCGACCTTCGTCAGCCGGTCGCAATGCCGAACGGAACAGCCTATATCTTTGACCTGCGCGATCCGGCCCGGCGTTGAATCAATCGGGACATGGCGGATGAGGCGGCCGGCCGCATCCGCTCGACCCGGAAGGTGACGGCTATGCGCGCGATTGCATCCATAACCTGATGGTGCTGCCGGAACGGGAGATTACAGTCGGATAATGTTCCGGGATTTCAGGGCAGAGCGGTTTCTGGGGATGCCGTGCGCTCTCATCGCTGATCGGCCCGTCAAAACCTGCATTTTTTTCTCTATGATGCGGGGGATAACAGGGTAGTTTGGTCAGGTTTTGAAATGGAAACGTTCCTGGGCTATTCCTGTACTTTTGAAAGCGGCCTCAAGGCAACCCTGCAACAAACACCCATTTAAATTGAATTCAGGAGAGCATATGAAACTCAGACTTCTTACCCCGGTTTTATTCGGCGCACTCATCATTTCAACGGGCACGTCGTGGGCCTGGCCGAAACAGCCCGACGAGCCGAACAATCCGGGTATCGATTATGACTTTCGCAAGGATGCGCCCGCGCCGGAAGAACCGCTGACACTGTGGTACCGCCAACCCGCAACGATGTGGGAGAGCGAGGCGCTGCCGGTGGGCAACGGCCGGCTGGCGGCGATGGTGTTCGGCGGAATCAATCATGAGCGCATTCAGTTGAATGAAGAGACGCTCTGGGACGGTGCGCCGGGTGATGCGACAAACCCGGAAGCGCTGGGTGCGCTGCCGGAAGTGCGCCGCCTGCTGTTTGAAGGCAAAAACAATGAGGCAAAGGGCCTGGCCAAACGCAAGATGATGGGCCGTCCGCTCAGAATTCAATCCTACCAGACGCTGGGCGACCTGTTCCTCTATTTCCCGGAAACCGACAAGGTGTCCGGCTACCGCCGCGACCTGGACCTGACCACCGCGATCAGCCGCACGCAGTACACCATCGACGG
>JBFJYX010000214.1:0-5655 GCA_041622415.1 Pontiella sp. | reverse complement strand
GAAACCACCAATGTGGCGGCGGAGCATCCGGCCGTCGTTGCGCAGATTGAGGAGGTGGCGGAGGAGTTCCGCCGCAAATTCGGTGATGCGCGCCTGGGCCGGGCCGGCAGCGAAATCCGGCCCATCGGGCATTGTGAGCAGCCGGAACCGCTCACGGCGTATGATGAAAACCACCCTTATGTCGTGGCCTGCTATGACCTGGAGGACGGTTCCACCATGTTCGGCTGATCAGAAGATGGTGGAGTGGATGAAGAAGAGGACGGCGAGGCTGAGGTAGAGCCCGCCGGCGCAGGCCATGGGGATCCAGACGAGGATGCGGTGTTTGAAGTGGATTTCCATGCTGCGTTCGACAAACCAGGTGAGCGCAAAGCCGACGGGGTAGAGGAAGACATAGGGTACGATCAGGAACGGCCGGGCGGTTTCCAGCCATTGGAGGCCGGTGCTGATCAGCAGGATGCGGTGGATGACGATCAGCACGGCCCAGCTGATAAACAGGCCGGAGGTCGCGACGTAGATTTTGCCGTATGTACTCATGCTTCTGATCTATACCACCTTGAATCCGGTCCTGAAAACCCGCGAATGGGGGAATCTTCCGGCTTGGTTTGGATTGGGGATTTCGGCAGTATCCGCCCTTTATTATTTATAAGGGGAAAGCATTATGGCCAGTCTGAACGATGACGCCGGAATACCGAAAATCACGACACCGTCGCTGAGCAGCGCGGTGGAGAGCGGCCCGTCCGGCGGTTTTACGCCGAACAAGGACCTGATGGCGGAGGCGCGGGATTCGCTGAAGGGGAACTGGGGCTGGGGCATCCTGGGCTATGTGCTCTATACCGCGCTTTCGATGAGTATCTCGTTTTTTATTATTGCGGCTTCGGTTTTTGTGGGCGTCGTGGCGGGCATCGGCGGCGGTAATGTGGAGGCGGCCGGCAATATGGTGAGCCTGGTGGCGCAGCTTTTCCAGTTTCTGGTGATGCCGGCGCTGATCGTCGGCTTTTACGGCTTTTATTTGGGCATTGCGCAGGAGGATGAAGGGCGGCTGGAGCTGCTGTTTGTGGGATTCCGGCGTTTCTGGAAATCGCTGGGCGTCTATTTCTTTTATATGCTGTTTATTTATCTCTGGATGCTGCTGCTGATTATTCCGGGCCTCATCAAGTGTTTCAGTTATTCGCAGGCGTTTTTCATTATTGCGGATGACGAGGATTGCGGTCCGCTGGAGGCGATTTCGCGGAGTAAAGAGATGATGGCGGGGAATAAATGGAAGTTTTTCTGCCTGAACCTGCGCTTTATCGGCTGGTCGCTGCTGGCCGTTTTTCTGACGTTTGGTATCGGCTTCCTCTGGCTGGTTCCGTATATCCAGACCGCTCAGGCCAAATTCTATGAAGATGTGAAGTGAGGCGTGAGACGTGACTAGTGATGCGTGGCTAGTGAGACGTGATGCGTGAAACTTTTTTATCCTTAACCCCTTGAAATCGATGCTTAAAAAAACCGGAACATTTGAATTACACGGCACGGATCCTTCCTGTAAGGCGCGGCGCGGCACTTTCCATACGAAACACGGCAAGGTGGAGACGCCGGTTTTTATGCCGGTGGGCACGCAGGCGACGGTCAAAGGCATGTCGCCGGCGGAAATGCTTGAGCTGGATTGCGAAATCCTGCTGGGCAACACCTATCACCTGAACGACCGGCCGGGCCCGGACCTGATTGAGCGGCTCGGCGGCCTGCATGAATTCATGGGCTGGGACCGGGCCATTCTGACGGACAGCGGGGGCTATCAGGTGTTCAGCCTGGGGGCGATGAATAAAATCACGGATGAGGGCGTTTCGTTCCGGTCGCATTCGGACGGCTCGAAGCATTTTATCGGGCCGAAGGAATCGATGGAAATCCAGCGCAAGCTGGGGTCGGATATCGCGATGGTTTTCGATGAATGCCCGCCGTATCCGAGCGAGAAGGAATACGCTTGCAAAGCCGTACGCAGAACCCTAGATTGGGCGGCTATTTGCAGGGAAGCGCCCCGTGCGGAAGGCCAGTTGTTTTTCGGTATTGCGCAGGGGAGTGTTTATGCGGATTTGCGCGAGGAGTGTGCCAAGGCGCTGGTCGATATGGAATTTGACGGCTACGCCATCGGCGGTGTGAGTGTCGGAGAGCCGGATGAGCTGATCATCCGCGGGGTTGAAGATACGGTGGATCATCTGCCGGTTGAAAAACCGCGCTACCTGATGGGCGTCGGCGAGATGGCCCAGATGGTGGAGTCGGTGGCACGGGGTGTAGATATGTTCGACTGTGTCATGCCGACCCGCCAGGCCCGTAACGGCACGGTTTCCACCCGGCGTGGACGCTATCCTGTGAAAGCGGCCCTCTATAAGGAGGATACCCGCCCGTTGGAGGAAGGATGCACCTGTTATGCGTGTAAAAACTTTACGCGCGCTTATGTGCGCCACCTGCTCAACGTCGGCGAGATCCTGGGGCTGCGGCTGATAACGATGCACAACCTGCATTGCTATCTTGAATTTATGAGAGAGATGAGAAAATCGATTGAAGAGGGCCGGTTTGCCGAATTCCGCGCGGAATTCCATGCCGGCTATTCAGTGATTTCAGAGGAACACGCGTTAAACGTAAAGGAGAACAACTAGATGAACCTATTACCTCTTACCCTCGCGCAGGCGGAAGGCGGGGCGGCCGGATCGGGGCAGTCCACCATGTTTATGCCTATCATGATGGTTTTTCTGTTTGCGATCATGTACTTCATGATGATCCGCCCGCAGAAACGCCGTGAAAAAGAGCGTAAAGAAATGCTGAATGCGGTCAAAAGCGGCAACCGGGTCCTGCTGACCAGCGGCATGATCGGCCAGGTTATCAATGTGAAAGAAAGCACGCTGATCATCCAGATCTCGGAAAACACCAAGGTTGAGTGTGTTCGTGCGGCGATTTCCCAGGTGCTGGGTGACGACGAAAAACCGACGGATCTTCAACCGGCTTAGTTTGAGAAAGGTTTAATCAAAATGGACAAGAACAAACTCTGGAAGTGGATTTCCCTCCTGGTACTGACCGGCATGTCGGTCTGGATGGTGGCGAGCCTGGGTGTGACGTGGGGGCTGGATCTGCAGGGCGGTTCCAGTTTTACCGTTCAGGTAGACGATGTGGATGTCCGCCAGAAAATGGTGGAGGCCGGCGAAGCGGCCACGGTGGCAGCACTCAAAGAGTCCGCCGTTAAGGACAAGATCAAGGAAACGCAGGAAATTGCGGTGGAAATTATCCGCAACCGCATCGACGGCATGGGTACGGCCGAACCGGAAATTTATCCGCAGGGCGATGACCGTATTGTGATCCGTCTGCCGGGTGCCGATCCGGAAACGCGGGCGGAAGCCAAAGCACAGATTTCGCGCGATGCGGTACTGAGCTTCAAGCTGGTTCATGCGGACAGCGCCGACTGGGTGGCCGAGATCTTCGGCGCCGGCCAGATGCCTCCGGGCTTCAAAATGGGCGGCCAGGACGGCCGCGGCATCTTCCTGGTCCGTGATCGCGAAGCGATGGCGGATGAAGAGCTCGACCGCGCGTTTTATAAACGCCTGAGACGCTTCGGCGAAAAGTCCGCGGACTTTATGCTGATGGAAGACCGCCATGATGACGGCTCCAAAGTGTATCGCCCGGAATATGTTGAGCGCCGCCGCCAGATGGGCGGGGACCGCGTGGCCGATGCGTCGGTACAGCCTGATCCGATGACCGGCCTGCCGACCATTTCGCTCGAGTTTGATGCAGAGGGCAAAAAGGAATTCGGCCGTGTGACCGAAGCCAACGTCAACCGCCGCCTGGGTGTGATTCTTGACGACAAACTTTATTCTGCGCCGAACATCAATGAAGCGATTTACGGCAATGCGTCGATTTCCGGCAGCTTCACGATTACGGAAGCGCGTAAACTGGCCAACGCCCTGAAAGCCGGGGCCCTGCCGGGCCGCGTGAAGATTGTGGAAGAGCGCACCGTGGCTCCGACGCTCGGGCACGACTCCATTACCAGCGGTCTCAAGGCCATCATCTATGGCGGCATTGCGGTGCTGGTGTTCATGGGGGTCTATTATCTGATTCCGGGCATGGTCGCTAACTTCTCGCTGGTCTTTGTTCTGCTGCTGCTGCCGATCGGCATGGTGATTTCTTCCGGGTTCCTCGGGGCGGCCACCAATACGCTGCAGGGGGGCGGACTGAGTCTGCCGACGCTGACGCTTTACGGTATTGCGGGTATCGTGCTGACGGTCGGTATGGCCGTGGACGCGAACGTGCTGACCTTTGAACGTATGCGCGAAGAGTGGAAGGTCGGAAAGTCCGTATCGGGCGCGATCAATGCGGGCTATAACAAAGCCTTCAGCACCATTCTAGATGCCAACGTCACCACGTTGCTGACGGCGATTATCCTGTTCTGGCAGGGCTCCGGCCCGATCCGCGGTTTTGCGATCACGCTGAGCGCCGGTATTATTGTCTCGATGTTTATTGTGCTGATCATTACCCGCCTGTTCTTTAACACGCTGGCTGATAACGGCATGCTGAAATCGATCAGGATGCTGTCCATTCCCGGGCTGCAGAATGCGAACTTCAACTTCCTGGGAGCCCGTAAGATTGCGGGCGTGATCTCCATTCTGGTGATCCTCGGTTCCTGGGGTGTGTTCTTCAAGAAGGGCGACGCCAACTTCGGTGTGGACTTCAAAGGCGGTTCGGTCATCACCTTTGAGTTTGAACAGAAGCAGGATATCGAATCCGTTCGCTCGACGCTGGGTGATGCCGGCTTCCCGACTGCGGGTATTGCGTATCAGACCACGCTCGACGGCCAGGAAGTGCTGGAACTTAAAATCACCGCTTCCGGCGAAGAAGCCGAGCCGGCCCTCGATGCCGTGAAAGGGCTGCCGGGCGGTTATCTGGATGTGAAAAACGACAGCGTCGGATCGCAGATCGGCAACGAGTTGAAGATGAAAGGGATCAAAGCGATTATCTTCGCGCTGATCGGTATCATTATCTACATCTCGATCCGGTTCGAATTTGCGTTCGCCCTGGCGGCCATTACGGCTCTGGCGCATGACGTGCTGATCACCATCGGTGTTTTCTGCCTGCTGGGCAACGAGCTGAGCATGCCGATCATTGCGGCGCTGCTGACGATTGTCGGTTACTCGGTGAACGACACGATCGTGGTATTCGACCGTATCCGTGAAGACCTGAAGCTGGAGAAAGGCAAGTCCTACAAGGAAATCGCCAACCTCTCCATCAACCAGACCCTCAGCCGTACGGTGCTGACCTCGGTGACCACGCTGCTGACGGTTGTGATGCTGCTGTTCTTCGGCGGCGGTGCAGTGCAGGACTTTGCGCTGGCGCTGTTCATCGGTATTCTGGTGGGTACGTACTCTTCGATCTTTGTGGCTACGCCGGTGGTCCTGCTGTGGCACAAGGAAGAAAAGGTTAAGTAGACTTTTAATACCTATTCAGTTTATTCTGCGGGCGTTCCAATGATTGGAACGCCCGTTTATTTATTATGGCCGAATCCAGATACAGACTTCCGTTTCCGATTATGAACTTCCTGCTGCAGCGCGTGGTGCGGCAGGACCTGCCCGCTGACTGCCATGAAAACCGTACGCGCCTGGGTATGCTGGCCGGCTGGACCAGTGCGCTGATGAG
>JBFJYX010000213.1:0-5661 GCA_041622415.1 Pontiella sp. | reverse complement strand
GTTGAGCTGCAGGCGCTCCTGGTTCACACCGCCGAATACCATCGCGGCCAGCCGCCCGTTGCCCACCGGCAGCGCCTGGTTTTCCCAGTGCAGAGCCGGTTTGCGATACCACAGCGTCAGCGGCTCCGCCGGCGCCTCGGCCTCATTCTTAAATTCCAGGTCGGCTTTGGGATTGTTCGATTCATCCGCGGCATGCCGGGCCGCAAAAGCGCTGTCTGCTGAAACTGTTCCCATGGCCATAACGATCCAAAGAGCTTTATGCATTGCTCTGCTCCATAATTTATTTTTTCCTCACAACCTGCGCGACGGATTCCCGTATGCGCAACGGACCTGTAGCTATACCCCAATCCGTTCCCTTTTGTCAGCCAAACATGCATTAACCTGTTACTTTCCTATGGAACTATCCCTTTTTATTTGTTAGGGCTGATACCCATCCCCGGAGATCCCATGAACAAACAGACCCGCCAACCGGCAGAGAGCCCCGGCCGCCAGCGCGTCACCCTGCGCGATATCGCGGGTGAGCTGAAGATTTCGCACGTCACGGTTTCCAAAGCGCTGCGCGACCTGCCCGGCGTTTCGGATTCACTGAAAGCCAGAATCAGGGCAAAGGCGGATGAAATGGGCTATGTTCCCGACCCGCTGCTTTCCGCTCTTTCCAATTATCGGAAAACCGATCAGGCCGGAACCGTCCACTCCGCCCTGGCCTGGCTCAACCCCTGGGAGCGGCCGGAAGAACTGCACGCGCACCGGGAATTCGAACTCTACCGGGAAGGTGCGGCGAACAGTGCCCATCGACTGGGCTATCAGTTGGAAAACTTTAACCTGGCAGATATTCCGGCGCGGCGGCTGCAGACCATTCTGAGGACCCGGAATATTCAGGGCATTCTGCTGCCTCCGATACACGGTTCCAATGATTGGATCCATGCGTTCGACTGGTCCGGCTTTTCCGTGGTGCGTTTCGGCCAGGCCGTTGCGGCGCCCCGAACCCATCGGGTGACCAGTGCCCAGGCGGAAAATACCATCCTGGCTTTCGACCGTACCCGTCAGCTCGGCTATCAGCGGATCGGATTTGTCTGCGAATACTGGCGTACCCGCTATTTCGGCACCGGCTTTACCTGGGCCCAAAAACAACTGCCGCCGGAACAGCAGCTGCCCCTGCTCGCATTGAATCCGGAGGATGATTTCCCGGCACAGCAACACGACGTCGATCAATGGATACAGCAATACCGGCCGGATGCCATTCTCACCGACAACAGCGAAACCCATCAGATGCTGATCAACCTGAACTACCGCATTCCCGACGACATGGGCCTCGCCACCACCAGCATCCACGACACCTCCATCGATGCTGGGATCGATCAGCGCCCCTACGAAATCGGCCGCGCCGCGATCCGAATGCTGACCGCCCTGATCGCCGAAAAAAGCCGCGGCATTCCGGAATGCCGCAACGAAACCCTCATCGAAGGCCGGTGGGTCGACGGCTCAATGCTGCCGCTGAAATAGTCCCGTCACGGCTTTCGCGCTGCCCCGCACCTGTGTATGATTCCGCGATTGCATTTTGAACCGATAGACTCCAATTTGATCCGTCATGAACGATAAGCCGGAAAAACCGAAGCAGCCCGAGCCCCCGGAGGGTAAACGGGTCACCCTGCGCGACATCGCCCGGGCGCTGGGCGTCTCCCACGTCACCGTTTCCAAGGCATTGCGCAACCAAAGCGGTGCCTCGGCGGAGCTCAGGGCCCGCATTCAGAACAAGGCCGAGGAAATGGGCTATATTCCCGATCCGATGCTGTCCGCACTTTCCCATTACCGCAAGACCAGCAAAACCAAACCCGCGCATTCCGAACTGGCCTGGATCAATTCGTGGCCTGATCCTGAAAAAATGATGCAATTCAAAGAGTTCAAGCTCTACTGGCAGGGCGCCCGCGATAATGCCCAGCGCTTCGGCTATCACCTCGAAGCCTTCAACCTGTCGGAAATCCCGTTCCACCGGCTGGAAACCATTCTCAAGACCCGTAATATCCAGGGCATTCTGCTGCCCCCGCCCCCTTTCCCCAACCCGTTGCAAAATCCGGATCAGTTCGACTGGGCCGCGTTCTCCATTGTGCGCTTCGGCCATGCGGAGGCCCTGCCCAAGACCCACTATGTGACCAGCGCACAGATGATGAACACCATGCAGTCGTTCAATCGCGCCCGGGAGCTCGGCTACAAACGCATCGGATTCATTTGCGAATACTGGCACGCCCGCTTTTTCAGCGTGGGCTATTCCTGGGCCCAGAAAGAACTGCCCCTGCAGCAGCGGCTGCCCGAACTGCTTCTGAACACCTCGGATGACACGGAACATCAGAAGGAGGCCGTGACAACCTGAATCCGGCAAAACCGGCCGGATGCCATCATTACGGATAAGAGCGAGATCCCCGATATGCTGCGCGATCTCGGCTATTCGATCCCCGATGACATCGGGCTCGTTACCACCAGCATCCACGACACCCCGATTAATGCAGGCATTGACCAGCGGCCGTATGAAATCGGCCGGGCGGCGGTCCGCATCCTGACCTCGCTGATTGCCGAACGCAGTTTCGGCATCCCGAGCTGCCGCAATGAAACCCTTATTGAAGGCGATTGGGTCGACGGCCCCATGCTGCCGCCGCGAAACTGACAATTTCAATCCCGGGAGACAGTTGCAGGGGTTAAAAGTTGCAGGGTTGAAAGGTTCCAGGGTTTAAAAGTTTCAGGGTTGGAAGGTTTCAGGGTTTAAAAGTTCCAGGGTTTAAAGGTTTCAGGGTTGAAAGGTTCCAGGGGCTGGAAAGTTCCAGGGGTTGGAAAAAAACGGCGGAGACCCGAAGATCTCCGCCGCATGCGACAAGGTTAAACAAACGGCTTATTCAACGCCGATTTCATAGAACAGCGTACTCGCGCCACTCACCGTACCGGTATAGGAGGTTTCTCCGGCCTGACCGGCAATGCCGGTTGCCATGGTACCGGACTCTCCAACGGAGAGACTTGAGTTGGTCACAATGCTGTAACTTTTGCCTTCCACAGACTGCCAGGTCAGCACCAGCCCATTGGTCAGACTGAAGGAATTAACCTGAAGCACTGAATTGGGATCCGTCGGATCTGTGCCGGCGACATACTCTTCCCAGGACTCATGTCCATCGGTGTCCGTATCCACCTCGTCATCGGCTTCGCTCAGGCCGTGTCCTTCCAGCCACAGGACCAGGGTTCCGTTATCGGTGAACCCTTCGCCCGCCGGCAGGAATTCAACGTCAGCCATGGCAAAGTTCTTTTCGCCGCCGGTCGGATAATAGCGGACATAGCGGTAGGCCGTACCATCCGTGATCGGAATCAGGTTCCAATCCACCATTTGAGGAACCATATTGGTAATGGTTGCGAGCACCGTCCAGTTGGCTCCGTCATTAGACCCCTCGAAGGTGTTTCCGTAAACAAAGGCCGGCGACCGGCTCACGGTGACGGGAGACCCGTTAACCTGGATTTCATAGCTTCCGAGATAACCGAAGCTGTCGTTCCGAAGTCTGAAGGCCACATAATCGAATGACTGCCCAACCCCATAATCAAGACTGGCGTAACCGCCATATGCATTGTCATCCATGAAGGTATTGAGGTTTTTATCGAACAGTTCATAGAACCAGCGGTCCTTGGAAGCGCCGCTCGAGTTAACCATGAGCCCGCTGATGTCGTACTGATTGGCTGTCGCCATTTCCGAACCCGACTGCGCCGACTCGTATCCAAAGGAGGCATTCGTTGCGGAGGCTTTATAATAGTAGGTCACACCGGCCGTTACATCGGTATCGCTGTACTCATTAGTCGTTACCATCGCAACGGATTCATAGGTGCTGTCGTCCAATGAACGATAGACGATATAGCCGCTGCCGGAACCGTCGGCAATCGCGCTGGCATCCCAGCGGACCACATTCTTAAGCGCCGCTTCGGGCCAGGCATAGAGATTGTCCACCGCGGTCGGCGAACTCGCATCCGTCGGATCACCGCTCAGCTGATATTCCTGATAAGCCAGCAGGCCGTCGCCGTCGGTATCGGAAAGATCCGCTTCGGCATAATCAGCAAAGTTCGACGGATTCGCGCCCGACACATCATAGTAGAAGTCGAGCCATTCCGTCGGTGTTCCATTCGCCGTAAGATCTTCCGCCGTGTAGAATTCCATTTCGGCAAAGGCATACAGCGGATAGCCGGAAGGCGCTTTGAGACGGACATACCGGAAGGACGATGTATTGCTTACCGTCGCCGAATTTACCGCAGGATTCCCTGAAACGGTGGACGGCACCGTATGCAGCAGAACGGCATCCGAAAAGTCCGCATTATTGGCCCCTTCAAATGTAGCACCGGTGCCGCGTGCAATCGCCAGCGTCCAGTCGCGCAGCACATATTCGATCACCATAATCTGCTGGGCATTGTTCGTCCCGAAGTCCAGACCAACCCAGCCGCCGCTCGGCGAAGTCGTGTCATAAAAGGTGTCCGTATCGTTGTCGAACAGGTTGTCATTATCCAGCGAACTGCCGGCACCATAGGTCGACACATGGTTGGAGATAATGTCATACGGAAGCCCTACACCGGTAACTTCATCGGAATAATCGCTGGCACCGATCGCATTGGTGGCAGCAATCACATAATAGTACGTCTCGTTGGTTTCAACCGTTGTGTCTGTATAGACCAGGTTGGTGGTCGTGCCAATCGTCACATAGCCCGATCCGCTCTCTGAGGAACGCTTCACTTCATAGCCTTCAGTGATCGCGGCCGCGTCCCATTTCAGAACAACCGCCATGTTGCTTACCACGCTGTATACGTTCTCAGGCGCAAACGGAGCGGTATCAGACGAAATTTCATGCACATAAAAATCACCCCAGGTCACCTTGGCATTGGCACCGAAAAAGATGCGCATGTCATCGACTCCAGTCAGATGGGTCGAAACATCAATTGCCGAGGTCGTGATATCGATATCGCTGAAGCGGCCGCTATTCCAGTCGTCGAGTTCAAACTGGATGGTTTTGGCCACGTGGTTATAGTGCATCCAGAAGTCATACCCCGGATCTCCACGCCAAAGCCCCGTATTCACGAGGGTCTGGTTATTATCGTTTTTCACAGATACTTTGGAGTTGCTCTGACCCGTACGGAAGAAGAGGAAAACGTTTTCACCACCCCTCGGTTCGTTATTTCCTGATTCCAGAGGCACCCCTGTTCCCAGACCAAAGAAGATATAAGGCTTCCCGCCTGCCGGTGTTTCAATGGCAACATGGGCCGTCCATGAATAATCGCCATAGTTGTTGACGGACGTCGCCAGATAACTGCGGGCCGTATCATCATCAGCCGTCACCCAGGTGTGAACCGCTCCGTTCGTCAGATAGGTGTTGGGATCACCGTTCTGATCCGTCGCACTGCCATCGGACACATAAGTCCATACCGCATTCGAATGGGAGGAAATGTTCTCCACAAAATCCAAGCCAACGCTTCCTGCGTTCGACAGATCATTCGTAAAAAACTGCGCGGTCGCCGTGTGCGCGGCACAGGCTGCAGTTGCTGTTAGAACAGCAAGAATCTTTTTCTTTTTCATGATACCACCTCTGTTGATTTCATATTCATATCCTGCGGACAACGCCTCTCCGACGGCCCGCCAACTCAGCGTGGACG